>JAOZMQ010000120.1 GCA_029934195.1 Candidatus Cloacimonadota bacterium
AAAAATTCCTTTTCGTTCAGATACTATTTACAGAATTAGCAAAAAAAGAAAACTATTAGGTCAGGTTTTCTGATGTTACTATTTCATATTTTTTCAGTTTTCTGGAAAGAGCATATATTGAGATACCCAATAATTCCGCTGCCCGAGTTTTAACATTGTTACTTTCTTTTAGAGCTATTAAAATTAGTTTTTTCTCATTTTCCATCAAATTTAATAATTGTGGTTGATCTGTATCATTTCGATGAGTAGTAATTTCGTTTCTTTTAAGAATTATGGTATCCCAATCAATATCATTATTATAATTCATCAAAAATCTTTCGATTATATTTTTCAATTCTCTCACATTTCCGGGATAGTCATAATTATACAATTTCTTTAAAAACGAATTTTTCAATTTTATTTTTTTTATATTGATATTGAATTTATTTGAAATTTCATTAATATAATAATTTATCAGTAACGGAATATCTTCTCTTCTCTCGCGTAAAGGAGGAATTGTTATTTCTAATACATTGATTCTATTTAAAAAATCCAAACGAAATTCGTTATTTTTTACTTTTTCATAAATATCAATATTGGTTGCAGTGACTAATCTAAAATCAATTTTTATTTCTTTATTGGCTCCAATGGGTAAAATGCTTTTTTCTTCCAAAACTCTCAGTAAACTAGATTGAATATCTAAAGGCATATCTCCTATTTCATCAAAAAAAAGTGTTCCTTTGTTTGCTGCTTCGAAATATCCTTTTTGATCTTTTATTGCATTAGTAAAAGAACCTTTTTTATGACCGAACAAAGAACCGGAAGCTAAACTTTTGGTAAAAGACGAGCTATTTATAGCAATAAACGGATATTCCACTCTTGAACTGGAATAATGAATAAGCTTTGCAATGAGTTCTTTACCGGTACCTGTTTCACCTCTTATTAAAATCGGAACATCGCTATTGCCGGCAAAGGTAATTACTTGATTTACAAGTTTTATCATTTTATCACTTACCCCAATTAAATGTGCCCCAATTTTTTCAGTCAATTCTATTGGTATCAAAGAATCACTTTGCTTAAAAAGATAATGCTTATTTCCACTTACACCTATTATGGAATTATTTTGTAATTCTATAATTTTGTTGTCTTTTTCTTTAATTATTTTGGAAAATAGAGATTTTTGTTTTTTCAGATATTCACTTGATTTTTTGTAATTTTCTATTTCTTCATAACATTCGGAAAGATAAGAAATTATTTCTAGGTTTTCATAATCCTTTTTCGTTCCTTTATTCAACATTAAAGCTTTTTTGAAATAAGAAATTGCTTTTTTAATTTTTTTTTCTTTTTTCAATAAATTTCCCAACAAAATAAAAATTTCCTTTTTATCGGAATCGTTATCATTTTTTTTAGCCAGTTCTAAAGCTTTGTTTAATATCTCAAATGCTTTTTGATTTTCATTCTTTTCTATATATAGAGAACTCAAATGTATATAATTTTCGCATAATTCTCCTTCAAGATTGTTTTCAGAAAAGTATTTATTACTTTCTAATAGTAAATTTTCTGATAAATCGTATTTTTTTAAATGCTTATAGGTTACACCAAGACATTCATTAATGGAAAAATAAAGTGTCGGGTTATTTTTTTTTACCCATTCTTCGTGTATTTCTTTTTGTAATTTTAAGGCGACTTTATAATCCTCTTTTTCAAGATGGCATTTTGCCAAATTACAGATAATATTTACTTTATTTAAATTTTCTTTCGTATAATATAAAGACAGGGCTTCATTAAAAAATTGTATTGCTTTGTTAAGATAATGTCGTGATCTATATAAACGTCCCATTGAAGTATAGGCGGACTTTAATGCTTCTTGCGAATTATATTTTTTTGCAAAATTCAGTCCTTGCGAATAATAATATTCAGCTTTATCTGTATCTCCTATTTCTTCGTACAAATATCCTATATTAGTATATCTGCCGGGGATTTCATCAACTTTCCCTGTTTCATTTATCAGCGACAATGATTCTTCCAGGCATTCAATTCCTTTTGAAATTTCAGGAATAAGCCAGAATAGATAACCTAAATATTGATAAATTTTTGCTCGTAATAGTTTATCGGTAATTAAATGATCATATTTTTTTAGTTCATTATCATATTTCTTAAATTGATCTAAAGAAGATGTGTCGCGAATATATTTAAAAACAATTTGAAAATTAAGAGAGATAATATTTTTTATTCTTTTCGGGGGATTGGGATCAAACTTCAAGTATTGCTCAATTAGTTCTAAGAAATAATCAAAATATTTATAAATATCACTATTTTTTTTAGAAGAACATTCCGCAAGAATTTCTGAATATATTTCCAGACTTTCTATTTTCCCAACTTTATTTAATTTTTCTTCAAACTCTTCAAATTTATATAAATTAGTATTTAGCATTATCGCAACTCCTTTCGGTTTAGAGAAGCGATATCGCTAAGTCTGTCAATTTTATTTTTACTTTTTTTGTTTTTTCAGAAGACAACAAATTACAGTATTGTATAATTGTTTATATAATAAAAGGTTACGGAGTATAGTTAAGAATTATTATTTTTTGGAACAACCATTGCGACCTTAAGAAACAACAAGGAGTTATAATGAAAAATTCGTATTTTTTTAGATTCAATCTAACAGAAATTAGCTTTATAAGCGAATTTGTAGAAGATAAAATAAATCAAAGATATGGTTTTACTATAATATTTAAAGCAGGAAATATAAGAAATCTCTATCTTGAGGGAAATTGGTTTAAACTAAAACCCCAAGTGGAAGAACTTAAAAAAAAATACAACGAATTAATTGAACTTATCGAATCAAAAGCTAAGGAGGCTTAAAAATGAAAAAGTACCAATTTATATCTATTGTGGTTTTGTTATGGTTATTTGCTACAGGTTTAATGGCTTCACCGATGACATTAATTTATGAAACTGCATATGATGGTGATAGTGTAGAAATGTGTTTGAATGGGGAAGTTAATGTAACTGTTGATTGGGGAGACGGAGCTTCGGAACATATTACAGATTATGGATTTCATAGTCATGCATATGCAAATGCCGGTAATCATACTGTTACAATATCCGGGGAACTAACGGGTTTTGGCAGTAATCAACACCAATCACTAACTAAAATTCTTAGCTTTGGAGATATTGGACTTATTGACCTTACAAACGCATGTGCAAATTCTTCTGTTGTAGAAGTACCTAATGAGCTACCAGCCAGTGTAGTGGTTTTAGACTATATGTTTTATAATTGTGATACATTCAACCAAAACATTAATTCATGGGATGTTTCAAATGTTGAGCGAATGGAAGGTTTATTTCATGGTGCCGAAGCTTTTAATCAACCTTTATATTCATGGGATGTCAGTAATGTAATTGATATGAGCTCAATGTTTTCAGGAGCAATCGCATTCAACCAAGACATTAATTCATGGGATGTTTCAAGTGTAAGTACTATGGAGTATATGTTTTATAGTGCAGTCGCATTCAATCAAAATATTAATTCATGGAATGTTTCACAGGTAAACAATATGAGATGGATGTTTTGGGGGGCAGAGAACTTCAATCAAAATCTCGATCAATGGGATGTAAGCAATGTTAGTCGTATGAATGGAATGCTTACGGACGTTTCACTCTCAAGAGCTAATTATGACGCACTATTAATAGGTTGGTCATCACTAAACTTAAAAACAAATGTTACGCTTGATGCCGGAAATAATACTTGTTCATCTGGAGACCCTTTAGCTGCTCGACAACATATAATAGAAGCTTATAATTGGACAATAAATGATGGTGTCCCTCCCCAAGCAGAACCTTCTGTAACAACACAATATGTAACAGATGAAACTGTGAACTCAGCAAATGCACATGGTAAAATTACTTATCTTGGGACTTCAAATGTTACCCAACATGGTTTTTGTTGGAGTACAACCGGCTTTCCTACAATTTTTGATTCTAAGTTAGAATTGGGGGGAGTATCATATACCGGTACTTTTGGCGCTTCACTTACAAATCTTTCACCTTATACTACCTATTACTTAAGAGCTTTTGTTACCAACAGTGCAGGAACTAATTATGGGGAGGAAGTTAAGTTTCGAACCCATGATGTTTATTCCACCATTCCGGCAATTCCTATTGAAATAAATTCTTATGGCGGTGTTACAATACCATACCATAATTTGGATAATTGGAGTGGAATGAACCCTCCTTGTGCGGTTTGGGATAGAAATAATTTTTTAAATGATCCTGACAATTGGTTTCAAACAGATAGTAGTGAAGGAACTTATTGGCATAATTCTGCGGGAGGATACGGTATTTTGGTTATTGATATGCACCATGTAAATTCTATTAATCAATTTAGAGTATTTCAAGGGATTTATGATGGGAAGACAACCGGAATACAAATATATAAAAATACCGAATATCTTGATTCACGACAACCTCTTTCATTTGATTCGGGCTGGGTACCGGTTACAGACATCAAAACTATAGGAGAAGGGACCAACCATGAAAGTGATGGTTATGTATCAAATCCAACAATAATTACAACCGCAGATTTTGATACAAGATATATAATGTTCCACGTATATAATGATGGTTCAATTGATAATGACAATATACTTATAGCACTAAAAGGAATAAAAGCTTATCATTTTAGTAGAGATTCTTATTCTATTAATTACCTAAGAGGCGGAGATTTAGCTGACCCCACAGTATATACGGAAGATGTAAATAATATAACAATGGAAACAGCTGATTTTACCGGAAATATTACTGATGTCGGAGAAAATTATCTTATTCAAAAAGGTGCTTGCTGGAATACTACAGGTGATCCTACTATTAATGATAATAAAACTAATGATGGTAGTTCTGGTGGAGGTATTTATCATTCTTCTTTAACAAATCTTTTACCTATGACTGAATATTATGTTAGAGCTTATGCAACAAATTCTTATGGGACATCTTACGGGAAAACAATAACTTTCACTACTCCTTCTCAAGCAAATTCTGGAGATCTTTATATAAGTGAAGTATGCGATAACAAAACAGGAGAGAATGAAAATACAGGTTTTATAGAATTATACAATAGTGCTTATTCAGAAATAAGTTTAGACGGGTATAGTATAATAAAAGGAACAGATGATGGGTCCGGATTTGTTTCAGGATCATATTCATATAACATTCCTCAAGGATATTCAATACCGGGGAGAAGTTTTTTTGTAATAGGGAATGGTGGATCTTTATCAGATATTAATCTTGCTTGGTCAAAATCTTTAATAAATACCAATTATGATTCCGGTAATAGCTCTCTTGAAATTACCGAAGGGTACGCTTACGGACTTGACTATATTTCAAGAACTATAGTTGAAGGAACTCCGGAAATACAAGTAAATAAAAGAATTATTCGTAAAAATAATGGGAACTGGGCTACTCTAACAAGCACTTCAGGAACTCCGGGAGAATTTGGATATGATTCTACTTTCCCTGTCGCACTAACATCATTTGATGTTAGTCAAAATCAAGATAATTTTGCTAAATTAAATTGGACAGTGCAATATGAATTAGATTTGGCAGGTTACAATATTTATCGAAATTTTAGTGATGATGAAAATACTCGAACCAAAATAACTTCTACATTAATTCCTGCTGTAAATTCGCTTAACGAAACTACTTATTCATATATTGATAACAGTGTTCAAATGTCACAAACATATTATTATTGGTTGGAAAGTATTGATTCGGATGGAAATTCCCAATTTTTCGATCCGGTAAATATCACAATTGTGAGCGGTGGGATACCGGCAACCGGAAGTGGGACAGAAGCAGACCCGTATTTAATTGCAAATTTAGACAATTTATTATGGTTAAGCTCACATATTTCCGTTTGGGATAAATATTTTAAGCAAACCGCTGATATCGATGCTTCTGCTTCAGCTTACTGGAATTTAGATGGAAATGGGACTTACAATGGATTTTCTCCAATTGGTAATGAGACTAATAAATTTACCGGAAATTATGATGGAGATAATCATACAATAAGCAATTTATATATTAACAGATCTTTAACTGATAATGTTGGATTGTTTGGATATATAAATAATTTGTCAGGTTATGTGAAAAATTTGACATTAGCGTCAGCAGATATAACCGGAAGAAACAATACAGGTGCTTTAATTGGCTTTAAGTTTGGTTATGACATAGAAAATTGTCATATTAATTTAGGGACAGTTAGGGGAGAGATAGTAACCGGTGGATTAATTGGATACTATGAGGGAAAAAATTTAACCTCTTGTTCAGTAAGCAATTCTGTTATTGGAACTATATGTGTTGGTAATTTAATAGGAATGACTGCCTCTATTTACACTACAAATACGATAAGTAATTCTTATAGTAATGGAACTGTCAGAGGAATTACGTATACCGGAGGACTTATTGGTGATAATAATTCAATGAACATTAGTAATTGTTATACACAGTCAAATGTAGTAAGAACTTCAGGAAATAATACCGTTTTTGGAACATTCATAGGTCATAATGCTGGAAATATCACAATTCAAAATGGTTATTCTGCTTCTCAAATATTTAGTTCAGAAGGTACTATTTGGGGAAATGGTGATGGTTTGGTAGCTGACAAAGGCTTTATTGGTGGTCATAATGAAGATGATACGGAAATATATACAAACAATTTCTTTGATAGTGAAGTCTCTAACCAATCAACCTGTTTGGGAGCTACATCAAAAACTACGGCAGAAATGAAAACTCAAGCTACTTTCACAAATGCAAATTGGAATTTTACAGTCACTACAGGTGATTGGAGTATAGATAGTAGCAACAACAGCGGTTATCCTTACTTACAATGGCAAGCATTCGGATCTGCTCCAATAGCAGCCACAAATGTTTTCCCTGCAAATAATTCAACAGATCTGCCACGGACAGTAACGGTTAGCTGGAGATACAGCGGAAGTGACTTACCAACACATTTCAAAGTTATGCAAAATGGTTCCCAAGTTGGAGCTGATATTGAATATACAACTGACAAATTATATAATAAGCAATTAAATATTGCAGATTGGGGTACGACAGTAAATTGGAAAGTGATTCCATATAATTCAGCAGGTAGTTGTGCAAGCCCCATTGAGTGGTCATTTACAGTTATGGTTGCTCAGGGCGGAACTCCTCCGACAGTAGTTGTTTATGAAGAAATTCAAAATTACAGTGGGACTACTCCTCCACAAATAGCTTTTCCTCCAATTAATTTTGGAAACGGTGCAGTTACTCCGACTATTGATTTGACTTTTACCTCGTCGGTAAGTAACTTAGATATTCCGATTCAAGTTCAAGACCAGCCAAATACACCGCTTCCAAATCCAGCTAATTGCGGAGCTGCTCTTGCTTTATCAATTCCAAGTGGAAATCAAACAAGAATTGTCTTTAATTTTCAGGGTGGAATTACCGCTACAGAATTAGTTCATTTAAACGGGGCAGTTTGGGAAGTTGTAGAAGCTGGATCTCATAATGTTGTTTTCGCAGAAGGACAAGTTGCTTTTGATTGGACATCTCTTGCTCGTGGTGCTGAAGACTTTGTTGTAAACAGTGGTGGAGAATCTACTCTTCCTGTAGAACTTTCATCATTTACCGCAATTCAAACATCAGAAAATTTCGCTCAATTAAATTGGACGACCCAATCAGAAACAAATTTGGCTGGATACAATGTTTACCGAAATACAAATGATTCTTTTGAAACAGCTATCAAAATGACCGGTAATCTCATTCCGGGAAACAACACTTCTTCAGAACAGAATTACAAATTTATTGATAGAGAAGTTTCTAATGAAATAGATTATTTTTATTGGTTAGAATCTGTTAATTTGGATGGAAGTTCACAATTTATCGGACCGATTAATTTCACACTTGGTTCCGGTGAGCCACAAAATCCTGAAGCACCGGAAATTACAATTGTACCGGGGATTCAAAAGATTTATCCAAATCCATTTAATCCACAGACAACAATAAACTACTATTTGAATAATGATACTAATGTAACTATAAAAATTTATAATAGCAAAGGTCAAAAAGTTAATGAATTTTATCAAGGACATCAAAAAGGGGAAACAATGCATTCTCTAATTTGGAATGGTAAAGACTTAAATTCCAAAACCGTGAGCTCCGGTATTTATTTCTTCAACTTAAATGCAGGTAATATTCATCAAACAATAAAAGCTATTTTGATGAAATAATCGGAAAACGATTTCAATGAGTCCCTCACAAATTCTGAGGGACTTTTTTTAGGAAATATTCTGAATTTTCTTTTTTTGTCGCTACTCTGTAGCTTAGTTATTTTTTTATCTTT
>JAOZMQ010000121.1 GCA_029934195.1 Candidatus Cloacimonadota bacterium
AGAAACCGGATAGGGGAAATTAAAGGGGATTAATATTTTGTGGCATTTCAAACTTGATTTAGCATTTGTATCTTATCGCTAATATTTTGTTTTTTGGTAAAATATTTTCATTTGTGAAAGAGTGTGTTTAAATGGCGAATATTTATAGATTTACAAAAGGTGTAATAAAAGTGAACTCAAAAGAAAATAATATTTTCCTCATAGTTTTTATCAGCGATATCCGTGTAATCAGTGGTAAAAATTCTTTTTCCTCTACCCTCAGAACACTTGACCCCATAATTCTCTTTCTCCGGTAATTCCATAAATAGCTCGCGGTTACAAATTTTCGAACTTTTAATAAGATTTTAATGTAACCCATTTTATTCACTTGTCTGCGTTCATGGTTCTCTTTTTCTGAACTTGCTACACAATGAATCATACGAGTACGTTTGTGGAAATGAATGTGAAGCGAGAACAAAAATCCTGCGGTCACTCCAAAAACTGGTATATTATTCTAAAATCTATGAGGTCAGGCTTATATGAGCATTTTTCGAGGTCTGTTTTTGCGATCTTTTAAAATCAACAGACTCATTAATCTTTCTTTATTTCCTTCATGGTTAATAGTTCTTTTTCGTTCAAAGATCAATTGATTTATGGTAAAACAATTACTTTTTTATGATAACATTTTTCTCCGTTATTAAGCCTGATAATATAAATTCCTGATTTAATTGGCTCACGATGATTATTTTTAATATTCCAATATGAATTCTTGTCTAAGTTGTGAATTTGATTAATTTTCTGTCCTTTGATATTGAAAATTTCAATAACTTGTTTGCTTGTGTCTTCTGGGATTTCAAAGAATAAATTTGAATTTTGATGTACTGGATTTGGATATACAGAGAAGTATTCTTCCAATAAACTATTATCTTTATTAGAAGCGTTATTTTCAATTCGCAAGACATAATCATATATTACCGAACCATGAACGATTGTAAGTGAATCTGTTTCACGAAGATTCAATGTTTCATTTTCATTTATCTCTAAAAAGAGTTCAATCTCATCTGGAACATTTTGAATGTCACTCCAAGTTAAAACAAAATCATCAACAGAATCTACAAAAATTTGAATATCCCAAGAAATAGTTTGATAATTTGAATTTCTAATATCTCTGAAATATTTTTCTTCACTCAAGTTCCATTGCGGATTAAAAAGATAAATGTCAAAGTAGTTTCCAGTTGGTGGTGGTGGTGGTGCATTGTTTACAATATCATACTCATCAAGTTCATCAGAAGCGTCTAATGCAACACCTACCTGGCACCCTTCCGATATTTCTCCCTCATTTACAAAGATAGTAAAAAACCACGAGATTTCAGCTGATACATTGGTAATAAATAATAGTAAAATGATACAAATTAAAAGATTTTTCATAATTTCCCCAAAAAAATAAGCGGAGAAAAATCCCCGCTTATTTTTGAATATTTTAAATTACTCTTCGATTTTGTTTTCTTCATCAGAAGTATCAACTTCTTCAGACTCTTCTTCTACATTTTCTTCAACTGAAATTTCTTCTTTATTCTCAACAATTTCTTCTTCTTCAACAATCTCAGTTTCGTTTAAAGGTTCTTCCTCTTTTTGTGATTCGTCTTCAGTATTATTTTTGGCAAAAATAGTGATGGCGATATTTGTATCCTTTAGACCTGGATAAAAATCCTCAATATATTCGCGAACCATGCTTTCAATATCATCATTTGCTTCAATTATAGTATCACTCAAACCAATTTTGATAGTCATTTTTTTTAAAAACATACTAATATTAACAGTAGGTCTTTCACCAAAATTATTTTTCAACCAATTTGGTAACGATTTTGAAAGATTAATCAGACCACGTACACGATTATAAAATTGAACTCCAAGATAAACGAATAATCCAAATGCGAGAAAAGTAATCACCTTTTTTAATGTAATTTTCATAAGACCTCCACAATTTATTGTATTAAAAAAAACTATTTATAATAAGATTTAATTTTACCCCAAGATGCCGGATGAATACCAACAGAACTTGTTTTTACGAAATCTTCTTGATTGAGTGGTGTAAGTTTATAAGAACCATATTCATAAACAATTATACCAGAAATCTCATTCCATTCAGAATCAGACATCTGATTATTAAAATATGAATTTACATTGGTCAACCTTAAAAAACACTTACCGCTACCATCAGTAATTTTACTTCTTCTTGTACCGGAATATAATAATTGAACATTATTTACTTTCACTAAAACACTCTCATAAGCTTCATCTGAGGAAACTTCATAAGTTGTAATATTACAGGCATTTGGTAATTTGTTTCCAGAATTAATTATTCTAATTTGTGAGTGTGAATTAATAGCAGTAAAACCAAATTTTTCAATTACAATTCCGGATACTTCGATTCTATCTCCAACGGAAATATTAGTTTTTGCTGAAGATTTTTTACTAATAACAGCAATACTTTTCCAAGCTCCACCTTCTGGTTCTGTAATAAAAAACTGATTTGATTCTTTGTCAAAACCGGTTACAATACCTTCAGTAATTATTGATTTTCCTTTCAGTAAAGAAGGATAAGTAGCATCAACACCGGAAATCTCTGTATATTGAATATCCATTATGGAAACTTTTTGTTGAGCAAAAGCAAAAGAGCTCAATACTAAAAAAAACAAAATCATATATAATTTATTCATACTAAACCTTCTTAAAATTTTTGAAATGTGACTATTTTTCCTATTTTATTTATTGTCAAGCATTTATTTATTTTAACATTTATTTAAAGTAGATATTGTAAATAATCACACCCAAAATAAAATTGGCAGTCTGTATCTGATACAATTAACTCCAATATTTTATTATCTTTTTTTATAGATGTTTTTACTTTTAGAACATCATAATCTTTGCCAATATTTGAGAACTGCACAAGAGATGGAATTTCAATTATATTATTTGTTGATTGCTGAATATTCTGAACAAAACTGTCATTATTGGTAAATGATCCACCAATTTCAAAAGGCAAAGATGCCGGAAGTATTAAATCCGCTTGTCGTGCAGTTTCTGTCATAAAAAAATCTTGAACTAAAACAAAATTGCATTTGCTGATATTAGCTTTCCATTTACTTTTATTTTTAGCACAACCGATTGGATCTTCTCCAAAAATGAAAAGATTTGATTTTTTCTCAAATTTGATAGTGGATTGATTTTTTATCTTTTCTAACACTTTTGTAGAGTTGTTTTTTTCTCGCAATATTAGATAATCTATATTCAAAATATTTGATTCTTTCAAGATATTAAATAGATTTATGATCATTGCCAGAGTATTTTCTGAAAGATTTTTTTCAGGAAGAACAAAACCGGGAAATTCTGCTTTTTGAAGTAAATTCCAAAGATGTTCTAAAATATTCAATTCAATTTTTGCAGAGGCACAAAGACTTTCAATCTCTTTGCTATTTATATAATTATAGAATTTCAAAAACTTTTCATTATTACTGAAATTCTTCAAGATTTTGTCTTTTTCCTTAATAAAAATATAGGAACAAAATGTTTTTACAAAAGAATTATATGAGGCAATCAAAAAGGTAGAATTTACTTTATTATTCATGCAAGAAGAGGGATTTTCCGTAATAGAAACTAATTCAATTTCTTCTTTGAATTTTTTATTATAAAGTTGATAGCTCAAAACAGGATTTTCTAAACTTAATTCTGAACCCAACAAAAAAACGGAATCAGATTCAATCAATTTTTCTGCATTGGTACTGCTTTGAATTTGAGTAGAGATATTTCTATCCAAGTAAAGAAAACTGTAAAGGTTGTGATTTGATAATTTATCAATAGCATCAATTTCTTCATTTGTAAGTCTGGAACCTGCAAAAAAATAAGAGTTCTTTGGTGAAGATTTTTGTAAAATTTTATCAATAATTGCAAAAGCTTCCGAAAATTCAATCTCAATAAATTCTCCATTTTTTTTCAAAAGAGGTTTAATAATTCGATGGTCAGAATTGAGGAAATGATAACCAAAGCGAGCAAATTGACAGATATTTCCTTTCTTATTAAAAAGTCCTTCATGACCTTTAACTTTAGTAAAAAATCCATCTTTGTGAGAGTATTCAATTTCACAACCGAGTGAACAATAATTACAGATTGATTTAATTTTTTCCAATTTGAAAAAGATAGGTTTATACAAAAGATTTTCAGTAATAGCACCGGTCGGACAGGTTGAAATACAAAGTCCGCAGGATTCACAATTACTTTCAGTGAGTGTACTTCCTAAAGAAGGAGCAACGTAACTTTTGATACCACGATTCACCAATCCCAAAGCATTTACGCCGGCAACCTCGTTACAAATCCTGATACACCGCGAACAGAGAATACATTTATTATTGTCAATTTCGATAAATGGATGCGAAAAATCAATATGGAAATCATTGATAGTAGAAGCAAATTTCTTTTGATTCGCTTGATATTCATCTGCATATTTTTTTAATTCACATTCATAAACTTCTGTACATCCACACTCAATGCAACGTTTAGTCTCTTCTAAAACATCTTTTTCGCAATTAAAACCGGATGTAACTTCTTCAAAATTATTCCTTTTTTCGTGATTTAAAACGAGAATTTTTTGTTTCTCAATTTGTTCATATTTTCTTTTGTACTCTTCAGATTCTTGTTTTTTAAGATTACTTTTTTTACTAAGAAATTCTTTTTTTACAGAAATTTTAGCGATACCTGTTTTCAAATAATTATCGCAACTTTCTGCAACTTTTTGTGCTTGTGCAATAACATTGATTACTTGCATCTCTGAATTTAAAGCTGATCCAAAAGCAAAGATATTTTTTTCGGATGTTTGAAAATTCAGTCTATTTACTTTTAAAATATTTCTATGTGTCAATTCAAGTGGCTTTTCAAGTGATAGATTGATGTTTTCGACAAATGCAGGAATCTCATTTTTCAGATTGTGCATGAAAACATAATCTAATTTTATTTTTATTTTATCTTTATTCAATAGATTATGGAAGAAGTTTTGATTTTCTTTGAGATTTTTATTTTGCAAAGTAAATGACAAAATTTTCCCGTTTTTCTCATTTGTTTTTATAATGGAAGTCTCTGTGAGTAGCTCAATTCCTTCTTTTTTTGCTTCAACCAATTGTTCTTTGTGGATACTGAAAGATTTTTTGGGAGAAACAACAATTACTTTTTCAGCATTTAATCTCTTTACTGTTCTTGCTAAATCAATAGCAAGTTTATTATTACCCATAACTAAGATTGTTTTTCCATTGAAATTCTTGTCTGTATTTTGTAGATTAAATTTTTGCATAAATTCAAGTATTGACTGCGAATTTGATGCTCTTGAAATCTGATCATAAATAATTGCAGAATATGAACCTGTAGCAAGAATCAATAAATCATATTTTTTTTTCAATTCTTTAAAATCTATCGAAGTTCCCAATTTTTTATTCAAAATTATATTTACTCCGATTTTTTTAATTGTCTCAATTTCTTTATCCAAAATATTTTCTGGTAATTTGAATGCTGGAATACCGTAACGAAGTTTTCCACCTGCTTTTTCATTGGCATCATAAATATCAACAGAATATCCTCTAATTCTTAGAAAATATCCTACTGAAAGACCTCCGGCACCGGAACCAATTATTGCAATTTTTTTATTTATATTTTCTGTACATTCTGGAAGATATGGATTTTCAGATTTCAAATCCAAATCAGCAACATATTTTTTTAGATAATCAATACTAACAGATTGTCCATCATCAATTAAGTTTCTCCGACAAACCAATTCGCAAGGACGGAGACAAACTCTTCCACAAATTGCCGGAAGAGGATTCTTTTCCTTTATAACTGCGAGAGCTTCTTTATACATTTTCTTGGAAATTAATGCAATATATTCTTGAACATCTACACCTGCCGGACAAGTCAATTTACAAGGAGCAACACAATCTGCATAATGATTACTTAAAAGCATTTCCAACGCTTTTTTACGAGCATTCTTAACTTTTGGGGAGTTGGTTTTTATTTCCATTCCGGATGAAATTATTGTGGAGCAAGATGGTTTTAAAGAGGTCATTCCTATAATTTCCACCACACAAACAAAACATGAAGCGTGTGGCTTCAATCGTTTATCATGACACAAAGTCGGGATTTTAATATTATTTTTTTCAGCAACTTGTAAAATAGTTTCATTAGGTAAACAAGTAATTTCTTTATCATTAATTTTTAAAATAATTTGTTTTTTTTTCATTTTTAGATAATCTTTATAGCTTCATAATCACAAACTTCAAAGCAAGCATTGCATTTAGTACAAAGTTTCTGATCAATATAATGTGGAATTCTCACATCCCCAAGAATTGCATCAACAGAACAAACACTGACACATTTTCTGCAACCGGGGCATTTACTTTCAATAACACGATAAGTTAGAAGTTCTTTACAAACTTTTGCGGGACATCTTTTTTTGATTATATGAGATTCATATTCTTCTCTGAAATATTTGAGAGTTGTCAAAACCGGATTTGGAGCTGTTTGACCCAATCCACAAAGCGATCCTTCTTTGATTTGATATGATAATTCTTCTAATAATTGTAAATCTGATTCTACTCCAAAGCCTTCAACAATTCTTTTGAGTATTTCATACATTTTTGAAGTTCCTACTCTACAAGAAGTACATTTCCCACAAGATTCTTTTTGAATAAATTCCATAAAATAATGGGCAATATCGACCATACAAGTATGATTGTCCATCACCAATAATCCGCCTGAACCCATCATAGCACCAATTTTTTGCAAAGAATCATAATCAATTTTGGTATCAAAAAGTGATTCCGGAATACACCCGCCCGAAGGTCCGCCGAGCTGAACTGCTTTTATCGGTTCGCCTTTGGGATGACCGCCACCAATATTATAAACAATCTCACGAATTGTCATTCCCATTGGAACTTCTACCAGACCGGTTCTCTTTACAGTTCCCACCAAAGCAAAAACTTTTGTTCCCTTACTTTTTTCTGTTCCAAGAAGAGAAAATTTTTCAGCACCATTTTTTATAATCCAAGAGATATTAGAAAATGTTTCAACATTATTGATAACTGTCGGCATTCCCCACAAACCTTTCTCGGCTGGAAATGGAGGGCGAATAGATGGCATTCCGCGTTTCCCTTCAATCGAAGCAAGTAGTGCTGTTTCTTCACCACAAACAAATGCTCCGGCACCTTCTTTAACAAATAAATCAAAATCAAAACCAATTTTACCAAAAATATTATGCCCGAGAAAACCAGATTTCTTTGCGTCTAATATTGCTTTGTCGAGACGTTTTAAAGCAAGAGGATATTCTGCTCGACAATAAATTACACCTTCGGAAGCTCCAATAGCAAATGCGGCAATCAACATTCCTTCGATAATAGAATGGGGATCTCCTTCTAAAATTGAACGGTCCATAAATGCACCGGGATCTCCTTCATCTGCGTTACAAACAATATATTTTTTATCACCTTTTGCATTTGCTGCAAACGACCATTTTTTGCCGGTTGAGAATCCTCCACCGCCTCGACCTCGTAAACCTGATTTCAAAATAGAATCAATAACTTCGTCTGGGGTTATATTTTTAGTGACAATGTTTTTTAATGCAAAATAACCACCTTTGCCAATATATTCATCAATATTTTCAGGATCAATTATGCCACAATTTCTTAAAGAAATTTTATTTTGAGTTTTAAAGTAAACAGAGTCCTCACATTTTATGACATTGGAATCTACAATATATTTTTCTAATGGAACATTTCGCTTTATATGATTTTCAATTATTTCCTCAGCAATGGATTTATTTACATTTCCATAAAGGAAGCTTTTTTCTCCATCAATAACTTCAACAAGTGGCTCACGAAAACACATTCCAATGCAACTTGTTTGTTTTAATTGAAAATCTAAATCTTGATCAATTTTTAATTTTAATATCTCTTTATATGTTTGTTCTGCTCCAGCTGCAATTCCACAACTTCCAAGTCCAACTTTTACGATAAATGGCTCTTCAGCTTGAATAATTCCAGAATTTTCTGCATCTTTTTTCCTGATTTGTTTAATCATATTGACAGCACTTGTTCCGGTTAAATATCCAAGATAATCATCTCCTATAACCATTACCGGTGCAAGAGAACAGCATCCGACACAAGCAACAGATTCCAAAGTAAACATCTTATCTTCAGTTGTTTCATTATCATTTATTCCAAGAAATTCAGCAAGTGCATCAGTGATTTTTTGTGAACCCATAACGTGACATGGAGTTCCCTGACATACTTTGATTATATATTTGCCTACCGGATTTAATCTGAATTGTGAATAAAAAGTTGT
>JAOZMQ010000122.1 GCA_029934195.1 Candidatus Cloacimonadota bacterium
CAATTTCCCGAACTTTTTTCGCAAACTCTTCGTAAAGTACAAGTATCATTTCTGAAGAAAGATCATCACGTTCAGTTCGGTTTGTCGGCGTGCCAAGAGATGGAGCTATCCATGGCCGATGATCTGCTGCGTTTGGCAAATCAACATGAAGACTGTACTCATTTCCAAGTTCCCAACCCCAAATCGCTGGAGAATCTTTGTAACGCGTGACCACGTCTTCTGCGTATTGTTTGATAAAAGCGATAGTTGCGCTGTTACTATTTCCGTATTGATCCAATGGTTCACCAACCAAGTCGGGCACGCATGCGTAGTACCAAAAAAACGAAGGAATCAACCCTATATTTTTTTCTTCGGCGGCGGAAACAACTTTGTCCATCAGGCTGAAATAAACAGGTTTGTTAGTTACGTAAAGCTGCATTTCTACGGGCCAAAACCCGCCGCACATAAACCTTACAAACGGCACACCGGCATCTGAAAGTTTTTGCAAACTTGTGGCATAAGTTGTATCGTTATGGTCTTTCAACAATCGATAAAAAATGTCGAATGTGTTTACGCCAATTCCGCGATAAGGCTTGCCGTCTTTTTTCAGAACTCCGTTTTCGGTATAAAGCCCTGGCTTCGTGTTTTGTGCGAAAATTGAGCTTGCTAAAATTATCAATAATATTATAATTTTTTTCATAATTTTCTTTGGCGAAATGGACAAAATGGACAAAATGGACAAAATGGACAAAATTTCAACCGACATTTTTTGTCGAATGCAATCGACAAAAAATGTCGATTGAAATGTGCTCGAGTTAAAAATTGTGTTTAACCTGAGTTCGTGAGAATTTAACGGCAATTTGCTCAAGAACTTCATCATCATGACTTTAAAAGAATTTCCAAAATACCGGAAAGGTATTTTGGAAATCTTTGTAAGCCCCTTATAATAAATCTATTGATCAATTTATCCGCCAAAACCTCACGGGCTCAGGTTTAAGAGTAATTTTCGCTACATTATATCAAAATGCGAAGAAATTTTATTTTCTTCCAACAGGTCTGTATTTTTGTGTTCCTATAAAATTTTACGTTTAACACCAATCCAAAATTGTAATAATCCAATAATCCATAAAATTTTTGTAGGTTCTGGAATAACTTCTATCATAACCGCAGCAGAATTTGTGCTTTTTAATCCTTTGCTATCATAAACTTGAAGGGACAGATTGTATAATCCAGGGTATTGATATGTGTATGAAACGTTTGTTAAAAGGCTACCTTCTTGTCTTGAACCTTCGTATTCGTCCCCAAAATTCCATTCATAATTTATAATGTTTCCATCCGAACCTGACCCTAACCCATTAGCATAAACTTTAAGATTAGGCTCACCGCTTGTATTAGAAACAGAAATAATTTCTGCTTTTGGAGTAGCGTTTGTAGAAGGCAAAAAGACAGTAGTTTTTGTCCATGGCGAAGAACCATACTCATTAGTTGCTTTAATATAATAAGTATAACTACTGAAGCAATTAAGAGCTTCATCAAGAATGTTTGTAGAATCTTGAACAGCCGTAGCGATAGGAATATAATCCGTTTGTCTTACGAATCTGATTGCATCAAAAAGAGCAATTGAGTTTTCTAAGTTTACGCAATTAATTTCAATATAGCTTCCAGGTTCTATTTTGTGAATACCTAATGAGTTCCATTGCCCACAATTATCCCTTTGGTTTACAAAGAACTGTTTTTTTTCATCGCCAACATTATGAAGATAATGAATAGTTTTTTTAGAAACAACATCTTGTCCGTTAAGAGCGGCCGAAATTTCTCCTCGAACACCTGGAGTATGTTTAGGATGCCATTCAAGAATTTCGTAATCATCAGCGATAGGAATATCAGGAAAATAACTAACTCTTACCTGTTCGTTTAGTGCACCGCCATTATGCCTGTATTTTCCGCTAACATAAGAATTTTGATACCATAATTTCATGTTAGTAGCTGGTCCGTAAGCAGAATCATTCCCGTTTGTAGCCGCCAGCATTCTTGAATCTTTATTAACTTCAACGAAATCAATATAACATTTAACGTTTGCATCCTCCTGATCAACAATAATATCAACTGGGTATCCGTCCTGTTCACCTCTAGAAATAACGTATCCATTTTCGTGTTGCACGTCATCCCAGAACAGTTCAATTTGGTCAAAAGCAACAACATTTCCTCTGAAGTTTTTTGGAGCTTTTGGAATATCATTTTTAACCGTAACAACTTTTTCAATAGAATCAGATTTCCCACCGTTATCAGTAACAGTAAGTTTAACAACATATTGCCAAGTTTCAGAATACGAATGATTAACATTTTTGAGGGATTGTCCCGAAGCAAAAGAACCATCTCCAAAGCTCCATGAATAATTAGTAATAGAACCATTATTGTAATCAAAAGAATCATCAGCAAAAAAACTAACATTAAGAGTAGGCGGACCTACTTGATTTGAAATAGCAAGTCTTGCTACTGGCGGGAAATTACCATCATATTCATAGCATCCCATATCAACAATATTGTTAAAAATTCTTGGATTTCCATCAAGGTCGGCTTGTGCTTCTACGATGTTAATATAAGAATCACTTCCCATTTTATTAACTTTCAAAGCAGCAAAACTTCCATAAGTTTTAGTTCCCACCGATGCCGAGACAAATTCAATAATAATTTCGTCATTCTCATTAGGTTGAATTTTTTGAAAAGTAATAGGGTTATCAAACCTAACATGCACAGCAGAACTTCCATTAATTTTAAAATCAGTAGAAGTATTATTAGGCCCACCTGAAACAATTTCTAAAGAATAAAAAGCATCAGAATCAAGGCCAGTAATACGAACAGTTTTCCAGACTCTAACTGACCCATAATTAATTGCACAGAAATAATCATCAATAGCAGAATCAGGAAAATCAGTAGTTATAGAAATGTTATTTTGCTCAACCGAGTCAAACACATCATCAAAATAGAGTGATATAGCCGTAGCGTTCCCATCACTATCAATAGCATTTTGAATTTTCACCCCAGTAGAATCAAAATCAGTAATATTATTCCAGTTTCCTGGAGTAGTTTTATCAGAAAGTCCAAAATCAAAGGAAACAGTGTTAATAGCGTTTGACGAATAAATAACTTGAACATAATTTGTTCCAGAATCTATGCTTGGAGATCCTTGTTTCAATCTGAAATTATTATTTTGTAGATCAAGAAACATCGGGTTATTCGTAATATTATTCAAAGAAATTTCACCATAATTATTTAGATTAAAATCCTCAACACAGTTATTCATATAAGAACTAAGCTCAATCGTATCTTCGTTCATATCAGGTCCTTCATTATCGTAAACAATAGAATTTCTCACTTCTCCCCCTTGGTAATAAAAGAAAAGAGCACCTTGTCCACAAGTATTTTTAGTAATAGTGCAATTAGCAACCAGTCCACCGCTAGCACATTCAATAATTCCGAGCATTCCATAATTTTCATAAAACAATGAATTATAAATGTTAGCTTTGCTAGCCCAAATAGCTCCGCCGCCGTTAACACCTTCGTTTGCGTACATAACGCAATTAGAAAGATCAGAAAAAGTATAAACACCTCCGCCTCTATTGGAATAGTTTGACGAAATAATAGAGTTCTCAATTTTCCCGTTCATAGTCATGCAAATCCCACCACCGTAAGAACCAGGAAACGGAGCAGCAATGGAAGCGTTATCAGAAACAATACAATTCCTAACAACCGAACCATCAATATTATGAGAAGTAGAATCAAGCGGATGTCCTATTCTAATCCCCGAACCAAAATTCCCTATGCACCTTCTTACAGTAAACCCTTCAATAATAGTATTTGATGAGCTTGAAGCAATACCAGGATAAATATAATTACCGTCAATAATAGTAACGAGCGGACCGTTTACACTTTTCAAAGTAATAGAATGATCAGGAATATAAATAGCTTTTTTGTGAAAATAAACACCATTATTTACGAGAACAGTATCCCCAGCTTTAGATATTTCTACAGCTTCATTAACGTTTGTAGCAGCTTCTTCCCAGTTTTTGAAAGGGGAGATGTGCTTGCCGTTTTCTGCTACATAATGAGTATCAACCGAATCAACAATATCATAAATATTAATATAATCAGTTTTAGTAATCGCATCAACGGAAGAACCACCATCCCCAAAATGATTGCTAATAGTCAAAGAAACCGAAAATTTCCCAGGAGTTGAATAAATATGCGAAGGATTTTGTTCAGTGCTTGTGGATCCATCACCAAAATCCCACGACCAAAAATCCGGGGAGTTTAAAGATAAATCAGCAAACGAAACTTCCGCCGGAGCAGCAACATAAGTAATGTTAGCCGAAAAATCAACATCTAAAGGCGCAAGAACATGAATATAATTTTCACGCAGAATAACTTTAGCTTGATTTAAGCTATTTGAAACAATTAGTTTTACAGAATAAACTCCTGGCGAAGAATAATTATAAGAAGGAGAAATCTCATTAGAATCAATAATCCCATCGTTAGTAAAATCCCAATAATAAGATAATCCGCTTGTATTATTACCAACAACATTAGGAATAAAAGAAGCATTAAGGCTGCTAATAGCATAAGTATTAGGAGCATAAAACCCTGCACCAAAAATCCCAGCTAAAGGTTTATAGCATGAAGTCCTTTGCGAATCATGAGCGCGGCAAGGCCATTCATCAGCCGTAGGACTATAATTTTTAGTAGTAACATTAATTTTCATTCTTTTTTCTATAGTAGCAGCAATAACTTGGTTTGTAACCCCATTTTCGATAGAAAGATATGAAGACAATAAATCCTGGCAAGTATCCGCATCATCAAAAGTAATTGGAAAACCATGCAACATAAGCCCCGCACTATCGTAAGAACTAATATTAATATCTTTTCCAATATTTACATCACGAAGACAAGTAAGATCAGCTTTGTTATCATTGTTATTATCAGAAAAAATAATCGGCACATTTGGAAAAAGAGTAGGAGTAACAATCGGGAAATTTTTTAAGGCTGAACCATCATAGTTCCATCCATAAGTACTACCTGTTAAAGTAGAAAAGACAAAAACATCTGGATTCCCATTTAAATCTATATCAGCTATAGAAATAACATTATCAACTGGAGCACCGTATCCTTCATAAGCTTTAGGCCATCCATCAAGTTGTTTTCCGTCTATATTATAAACAGCAATCGCATGGCTTTGTGCTTGAAAAGATTTTGAATAAAAACAGTAGCCAACAACTATAATTTCTTTCCGACCGTCTAAATCGAGATCTGCTAGAACAGGTTGATCAGCAAATTTATTACCACCGATTTCTATACCTTTAATTTCAAATTTATTTTTTTGTTTTCCTGTTTTATCATAAATATGAATGTAAGATTGGGATTGATCATACAAAGTAATATAAGGGTTTGACGGGTCTTTTACTGTTGTATAAGAAGTAAAAACGATTTCATTTTCTCCATCGTTATCAACGTCTCCAACCGCAGGCAGGCTATAAGTAGAACCAGATTTTCCGGAAATTTTCCAAACAAGATTTCCATCTTCATAAACCAAAATGTCATTAGGAAAATCGTTGCAAATAATTACATCAAGGTTTCCTGATTGATTAATATCAGCAATGACAGGCCCTTTAAAAAAATCTCCTTCTCCACTAATGTTTTTCCTCCAAATAGCTTCGCCGTTTTCATCTAAAGCGACAATAACTGAACTACTACCATAAGCACCTTTAATTGTAAGAATAACTTCTTCTTTACCGTCGCCATCAAGATCCGCTGCAGCAATATCGTTTCCAGTTACCGCACCACTAAGATCAGTAACTTCATAAAACCATTTTATAGAACCATCAGAATTGAAAACCGAAGCAGAAAAAGGAGCAGCAGCAGCGTATTCTTTTTTCCCATCGCCTTCAAGATCTACAGCAACTATTTTTTCAAGATCTGCTTTAAAAATATAAATTTTTAGTTCATAAGAATCTAGAATTTCTCCATCTGCTTCAACCTCAACTCTCAAGATTTCTTCGCCGCCTAATTCAGCTTTTTTTTGGATCTTTATTTCAAAAAGATCGTTCGGAAGTTCCAAAGTTGTATATCCAGAAATATCCCCTATTTTATGAGTAATGGATTTTTTTCCGTTTACCCTTATGCCAGATGTATCGCAAAAAACTTTAATTTTTACATTTTCAGCTGTCTGCTTCCAAGTTCCAACCTTTAAATTAAGCCACAGGATATCTTCAGGAATAACATAAGAATGTAAGTTTGCGTTATCAAAAGTTAGATGTGCTTCCATAAATACAGTTGCAGAATTAAAGTTTAATGTTTTTTGAACATCAATAATACCGCCACCTATTTTACCGGCATAAACATCTGAACTTAAATTATAAATTTCAGGGTTGCAACTTTTTTCTATTACTTTAGGATAGATCCAGGCATCAAACCCAGGGTTTTTATTAATTAGAAGCCCAGCTAATCCAGCAGCATAAGGAGCCGACATACTTGTTCCATCCATAGAAATATAATCATTTTGATAAGTTCCAGAACCAGAAATAGAAAGGGAAAGTATATCATCGCCAGGAGCTACACAATCAACTTTTGAACCATAATTTCCAAACGCAGCCATTTCTCCATCAGAATTATTGGCTGTTACATTCAGAACATCATTGAAGCCAGAAGGATAATGCACGCTTTCGCTTCCAGCATTTCCAGCTGCTGCTACAATAGTAACGCCTTCTTCTATTGCATATTTAAATACATCGTCCATTCCTTTAGAATAAGCATAAAATCCCCAACTGCAATTTATTACTTTAGCTCCATTAGCAACAGCATAAAGAATTCCTTCAATTGCTTTTGATTCAGAAGTTTGTCCAGATGAATTAAAAATTTTGATAGCCATAACAACTGCTGATGGACAAGTCCCAGCAATGCCGATTCCGTTATCTGTTGCTGCTCCGATTATTCCTGCAACATGCGTTCCATGCCCATGATCGTCCATTGGTGATTTAAGATCAGAATAAAAATTATATCCATAATAATCATCAATGTAACCATTAGAATCATCATCTATTCCATTATCTGGAATCTCATCTACATTTTTCCAAACTTTTGAACTTATATCTAAATGATTATAATCTATGCCGGTATCAGAAACCGCTATGATAATTTTGTTAGTTGAAAAATCAGAATTTTCATAAGCAGAAATCCAGTTTATATCTTTGCCAGCTGTTCCTTGCTCTGTAGTTATTGCAGAAGTATGATATTCCTGCCCTGTATTGTGTAATTCCCATTGATCATTAAAAAGCGGATCATTTGGAACAGCACAAAGTTTTATTATGTAATCTGGTTCGGCATATTCTACAAGTGATGATTTGTTTAATTCTATAAGAGCATTGTTCAAGGAAACGCCGGGAGCAAGTTTTGCCGAAAACATATTATTCAAATTTTTTATTGTTTTCGCAGTTTTAGATTGGGATTTTGTATTCGTTGATTGTAAACTGATCGGGTTTGATAAAACTGGTTTTAATTGTTGCAACGTAGAAAACGAAGAAAATGAACTCCCTGACATCACTTTTGATCGCATATTTTTGCCTTCTTTAAAAACTACTATTACTGAAGTTAGTTTGTTAGTTGGCACAAGTTTTCTATTAACTGCACGACTGTCTATGTATTGGTTTGGGTTAAGAAAAGAATAATTTAGCAAAATCTTTTCTGGTTTTTGATGAGATGGTGGGCTGAAGGTTGATAGTTCCAAAGCGGTTGCGTTAGACATAATCAGCCAAGCAATAGCTACAAATAAAATAGTAAAGTTTTTTCGTGCAAGCATAATACGTTTCCTTTGTTAGTTGTTAAATGTTTGTTTGTTGTTTGTTAGAATTTAACTCAAAAAATTCTTACGATTTGGAAATTATATTAAAATATTAAAAATAATGCAAATTTTTCACTTTTTCGACCGAACTGGTGATTGATCTTCACAGATATTTCTGAAGTCTTTAGGAAAATCAATCGACATTTTTTGTCGGTTGCAGATGACAAAAAATGTTGATTATTTACTTCGTTCCTCGTTCATTTTTCAATTGAAATTCCGGAACGTCCATTCAGTCCATCTTGTCCACAATGTCCATAATTTAATTCACCATCACTATTGGCACGAGCATCACGCCTGGTCTTCCTTCTATAGAAAATTCCGCAACAATTCTGTTAGCACCTGGCTTCATTTTTTGCGCAATTATTTCCACCTCTATTTCGCTAATATTCT
>JAOZMQ010000123.1 GCA_029934195.1 Candidatus Cloacimonadota bacterium
GTCGCTACTCTGTAGCTTGATTCTCTTTTTCTTTACCCAACGCTAACGCATTGGGCTACATAGATATCGCCCCTATGAATCTGAAAAACAAATAATTTCTCAATTAATCTTTTCTTCATGATCTTCAGTCCTTCAAGGTTAAAAAATCCTTTTCGTTCAGATACTATTTAATAGTGAGGTATTGTTCACAAACTATCTATAAATTATTTGACAAAAAATCATGAATTAATTGCTTGTAATAACTTGTAACTTATTATTAAATAATTAATAAACATCATCCATCTTAGAAAATAATCAAAAATTAATTTTTTAAGAGCTTGATTTATCAGAAAAATAACAGAAGGAATTATATGAAACCTTATAAATTATATGCTATCGTTCAACCCGGATTAGAAGATTATGCCGAACAAGAATTGAGAAATTTTGGAATTAAAAATTTTAAGAAAGAAAAAGGCGGTTTTGAATTTCATGGTCATTTGACAACATTGTTTCGGCTGAATACTTATTGTCGTACAATAACCAGAATTTTAGTAAGATTTGCTGAATTTAAAGCTGTAACTTTTGGAGAGCTTGAAAAAAAACTACATAAAATAGAATGGAATCTTTTTTTAAAAAATCAAAAAGTGGCTTTTCGAGCACATTCTTTTCGTTCAAAACTTTATCATGAATCAGCCATTGTTCAAAGAGTCTCCAAAGTAATTAATGAAAAGCTACAAACAAAATTTCAATTTGTATCTTCGATTGAAGACAGTGAAACTCAACTTATTTTAATCCACGCACAAAGTGATAATTTTACAATCAGTATTGATTCTTCGGGAATGCACCTTCACAAACGAGGCTGTATGCAATTGAGAACAAAAGCACCTTTACGAGAAACCGTTGCAGCTGCGATGATATTTGCTTCCGGTTGGCAAAATGAAACACCTCTATTAATTGATCCAATGTGCGGATCTGGAACAATTCCTCTTGAAGCATTCAATATTATCAATAAAATACCTGCTTGGAAATATCGTTCATTTGCTTTTGAAAAATGGTCGAATTTTGATGAAAATCTCTGGAATCAGTTTAAAGAAAAAACTTCAATACAAAATGAAACAGAAAATGGCAAAATTTTTGGGTTTGATATTGATAAAAATGCAATAGATGTTGCAAAAGGAAATCTAAAACTCGCAGATTTATCTGCACAAATTAAATTTGAACAGAAAGATTTTTTAGAGAACAATACAATCTATGAAAAACAATGTGTAATCATTACAAACCCTCCTTATGGTAAAAGGCTTTCAGGAGAGAAAAAGAAAGATATTTATAAAAAATTAATAGATCTAAAAAAGAAAAATCCTCAAAATGATGTAATTTTCCTTATCCCAAAAAACATGCTGAATATGTTAAAAATTAAGTATGATATTTTATTTGAATTTAAAAACGGCGATATTCTTGTCTGTTGTGTAAAATTATTGAAATAATAACAGGATTTTGCTTATCTTACCGGTGTACGTAAGACAAAAATCATGCTTATTCGGTTAATTCGTGTCTGAATGAAAAAGAAATTTTTAACCATGAAGGAAATGAAGTCAACTAAGAAAAAATAATTGGGAGATTATTTTTTTTAGCTTCATAGAAGTGACATCTTTGTAGCCCAATGTGTTAGCTTTGGGTAAAGATAAAAAGAGAAATAAGCTACAGAGTAGTGACAAAAAAATTAGAAAAGTCAGTTTTCGTTAAAGTACTAATTCAGATTATCTTGATTCTGATTTTTCATTCATAAATTTTCTCTATTTTATTTTTCTTCCCTAATTTTCATAAATTGATAAATTCGTTGACTGTAAAATGGAGATTTATTCTGTTAGAATAATTTTGGAAAAAGGAAAGTAAATGCAGAAAAAGAATCAAAGAGTTTTTGTTGTTTTTATATTGCTAATATCATTAAATTATCTATTTAGTTTTACAGCAAACCAATACAATTTTACAAGTTTTTATCAATTTGAAATGTTTAATTCATGGTTAAAAAAAGCAGGTGTGAAAAATGACAATATTGCTTCATTAAGTAAAGAAAAAATAATCATGCAGATTACAGACGAATCAAAAAATAAAATTGATATTGTCTTAATTATGAAGAATTGGAAAGTAATTCAACAACTTGAAAAAGTAAAGATCAATGCGAATGAAAATTATGACTTTGAGAAATATCATACATTATTGGAAGAATTTATTTTTAGGATAAATACGGTAAATAAGAGGTATATTCAAGATTTTATTTCTGATACAAATACACAAATCTATTATGAAAATGAAATTGGGTCAACTGCTTTAAATCTCCTCTGGAATGATAATTTAGATTCTCGAATTAATATTGAGAGCATAGATTTTATTTATTCTAAAAAATTTATTGGTTTCAAGATTTATTGTATTAATCAAAAAGATTTTTCCGTTTATTTTAAAGCTAATTTGGATTTGAAAATGTTACTTATCAATAAAAAAGTTAGCGAAAATTTTGCAGAAAATGAATTACAAATAGCAAAACAAGTAAGTTATATTGGTGAGGATATTAAAAGGAATATTGAATTTAAAATTGAAAGAGTTATTGCAGATTTTATTGAAAAGCAACATGCCATACAAAAAGAAATTGATATAATTATGTATGAAAACAGAATCCAATACGAAGATTCGAAATTCTCTTTAGAAAAACAACTTTCTGACACTGAAAAGAAAATAAGTTTTTTAGAAGAAAAAAAAACGGAGACTGTTAAATTAGAGAGCAATAAATTATCGCAATATTTTACAAAAAATCATAAAGTAGCATTTTCTCGTATTTTGCTGAATAATAAAATCCAAGATTTTGGAAGTTTCTTAAAAAAAGAATTTCCATCTTTCAGAATTTCAAGAGAAAAAAATTCTTATACATTATATATAGAAGATTTTAGAAACGAGCTATCCGGTGAAATTTCGCTGTTACTTGAACACAATAAAGATGGAATTAATGTTTATGCTGAAGATTCGTTTGTTATACAAAACAACAAAATAGTTTTTTCTGAGGGTTGTGAAATTAGTAAAGGGAATCTTTCAGAAAATGAATTCTATTCTATTGCTCCTTATATCAATCAACTATTGATAACTCATAGAACTATTGGTACAGAATTGCTAAATTTTCTGTTATTTCCAGGATCTGTCTCAACTAAAGTAATCATTAATGGCACAGAAAGAAGAATGTTCAATGTCTCAACTTATACAAATTGCTTACTGATGTTGAGTAAATATTGGGCTAATAGGATTGTTTATTTTAATATTACCGGACTGAAAAAAGTGAATAATTATATAGAACTACGCGGATCACTTGCTGCTGTTGATAACTTAAAAAATAAATATGATTACGCTGAAATTAGATTTCATTTAGATAAAAATCTGAAAATGGATCTCGTCATGATGTCCATATATCCTGAATTGCAAATGATTCCATGATTCTTTTAAGAGTAAAAAAATCAGAAAGGGCTTGACAACTTTTATTTATCAAAATCTATCAGTGATTAATAATTCTGAAGATTATAAAAACGTTGCCAAAAAAAAGTTAAAAATATCTTGTAAGATAAATTGGTGATTTAGTTTTGGCATAATTAAAATCAGGAGGATGAAAATGTCCGAAAAGATTGAACGTCATCGAGAAGGAGCTATCATTAAAGATGACCTTCCGGAAAAAATGGAAGTAGAGATTAATGAGGTAAATACCTCTGGTGATTATAAAGAATCACCAGTATATATTTACTATACCTGGTGTAAAAAATGTGGGATATGTGTCGAATTCTGTCCTACACATTGCTTAGGAAGCAAACCGGATGGATCTCCATTTGTAGAACATCCAGAAAAGTGTATTCATTGTGAAACTTGTGATCGTTTATGCCCGGATTTTGCAATAACTGGTGCTAAACGCTAAAAGGGGGACTAAGAAATGACTACAAAAAAAACAGAAAAAAAATCAGGGAAAAAAAATGTAAAAAAACGAGTTTTGTTGCAAGGTAATGAAGCAGCAGCTTTGGGAGCACTTGATGCAGGTGTGAATTTTTTTGCAGGTTATCCAATAACACCATCTACAGAAATCGCTGAAATTATGGCAACGGAATTGCCTAAACGAGGTGGGAAATTTGTTCAAATGGAAGATGAAATTGCAAGTATTTGTACTGTAATTGGTGGTTCTTTAGCTGGAGCAAAAGCTATGACAGCAACAAGTGGACCGGGATTCTCATTAATGCAAGAAGGAATCGGTTTTGCTAAAATTACCGAGACACCTTGTTTAATTGTAAATGTTCAGCGTGGTGGACCAAGTACCGGACTTCCAACAAAACCTTCGCAGGGCGATATTATGGCGACAAGATGGGGTTCACACGGAGATGCACCAGCAATCGTTCTATATCCTCATACCGTAAAGGAAACTTATGAATTAGCAATTAGAGCGGTGAATTTAGCCGAAAAATATAGAACTTGTGTGGTTTTATTACTCGATGAAGTTATCGGTCATATGAGTGAAGCGGTTACTTTACCGGATGTTTCAAAATATCGTGTTGTAAATAGAATTAAGCCAAACGTACCACCGGAATGGTATAAACATTATGATGAAAATCAGAAATATCTATCACCTGTAGCGAGTTATGGTGAAGGCTATAGATTTCATGTTACAGGGCTTGTTCATGATGCGTATGGATTTCCTACCAATAATTCCAATGAAGCAGCAATTATGATGCATAGACTAAAAAAGAAAATAACTTTCAATATTAGAGATTTAGTTCAAATTGAAAGTTTCCATATGGAAGAGGCCGAAATTGCAATTTTTGCAGCTGGTATAGTTGCTCGTTCTGCTAAACAAGCAGTTATCAAAGCAAGAAAAGAAGGAATAAAAGTCGGATTAATTAGACCAATGACAATTTGGCCATTCCCTGATGATGCAGTAAGAAAAATGTTGAAAAATGTAGAGACAGTCATTGTGCCAGAGCTAAATCAAGGTCAGATGATTCACGAAATAGAAAGACTTGCAAAAGATAAAGATGATGGAAAGATCATTAAAATGCAGATGGTTAATGGAGAATTGATAACTCCTACTCAAATTTTACATAAAATTAAGGAGGTAAACTAAATGGCTAAAATACCTCAAAAAAGAATCCATAAATATCTTCGACATAATAAAAAATTCCCACATGTTTGGTGTCCGGGTTGTAGTAATGGGATTGTACTTGGAGCTATTATCCGTGCAATTGATGAGTTGAAGATTGAAAGAGATGATATTGCAATGGTCTCAGGAATTGGGTGTTCAAGTAGAATGCCAGTTTATGTCGATTTCAATACATTACACTCACTTCATGGTAGAGCAATTCCATTTGCTACAGGTATAAAATTCTTTAAACCACACATGAAGGTTATTGTTGTTACCGGTGATGGTGATTCAACCGCAATTGGTGGGAATCATTTTATTCATGCTGCAAGAAGAAATATTGATATTACCGTTGTCATTGTAAATAATAATATTTATGGAATGACCGGCGGACAGTATTCTCCTTGTACACCACATGATGATGTTGCAACTACAATGCCTTATGGAAATATTGATAATACATTTGATATTTGCAAACTTGCTATTGGAGCAGGGGCTTCTTTTGTTGGTAGAACAACAGCTTATCATGCTATTGAAGCTCAACAAATGATTAAGAAAGCTGTCTCTCACAATGGATTTTCTGTTGTAGAAGTGGTTTCAGCCTGTCCTGTAATTTATGGTCGCCTCAATAAAAAAGGTGGTGCTCCGGAAATGATGACAGAAATGAAAGAAAATTCAATTACTCTAAAAGGAATAGATAAATTACCAGCTGACAAAAAAGAAGGTAAGATAATTAGAGGAATCTTTATAGACGAAAAGCGACCGGAATTTAATGATAAATATCAGCAACTTGTTGACCATTTAAAAGAGAAGAAATAGGAGAAATAATGTCAAAAAAAGAATCTTTCCGTACAGAAATCCGTTTAAGCGGAAGTGGTGGTCAGGGGCTAATGCTTGCCGGACATATTCTTGCAGATGCTTCGGTTATTGATGGTTATCGTGTTACTCTTTCAAAAAGTTATGGACCTGAGTCTCGTGGTGGAGCAAGTAGAACAGATGTTATCATCAGTGATGAAGAGATTTATTATCCAGAAGCAACAAGATTTGATTGCCTCCTTGCTTTGATGCAAGAAGCCTGTGATAAATATGTTTATGATGTTAAAACAAAAGGAATTCTGATCGTTGACACGACTCATGTGAAAAACGTATCTGTAATGAACACAAAAGTTTACGAACTTCCTTTTACTAATATTGCCAAAGAAAAACTTGGTTCTGTTTTACCAACCAATATTCTTACATTGTCATTTCTTGTAAAAATTACAAAAGCTGTTTCATTAGAATCGCTTGAACAAGCAATTCGGGAAACAGTAAAACCAGCTTTTGTCGATCTTAATATAAAAGCAATGAATTTAGGTTATGAATTAGCAGATAATTACGAAAAATAAGTAGGTATCTAATGATAACTAAAATTAGTCATATTGGCATTGCTGTCAAAAATTTAGATGATGCAATTGAAATGTATAAAAAACTGGGATTAGAAATTGAGTCAATAGAAGAAGTTGATTCGCAAAAGGTAAAAATTGCCTTTATTCTTATAGGGGATGTTAGAATTGAACTTCTTGCACCGACTTCTGATAATAGCCCGATTGCGAAATATATTGAGAAAAAAGGTGAAGGAATACAACATCTTGCATTTGCAGTTGATGATTTACCTGCTGAACTAATAAAAGCAGAGGGAAATGGGCTACGTTTGATTGATAAAGTTCCCCGAAAGGGTGCTCATAAAGCCGATATAGCTTTTCTACATCCCAAATCAACTAAAGGTGTTTTAGTGGAACTTTGTAAAGAGAACCACTAATTAATTTGTGTCACTGTCTAAAAAGCAGTGACTCTTTTTTTGAGAAAAGATGGTCAAAACAAATTGGCGGAATAACAACAATATTAAAATGATTAAAGATATTTTCATAATTGGTGTCTGAACGAAAAGAACTTTTTAACCATAAAATTAATGAAGTTAATGAAGAAAGATAAATAACGGGAACGTAACCATCTTGGTTACAAAATTTTCAACCTTGAAGGAAATGAAGTTCATGAAGAAAGATTAATTGGGAAATTATTTATTTCTCAGCTTCGTAGAAGTGACGTTTTGGTAGCCTAATGCGTTAGTGTTGGGAAAAGATAAAAAGAAAATTTAGAAAAAGTAAGTTTTCGTTCAAGTAATAGTTAAGAAATCAGCTTTACACGTATCAGATAGTAATTATGGCATTTATTAAAGCATTAAAATAGCGAATATCTTGATTTCATTGTTTCAATAACGCAGAAAAAATTTCATAATTTAATGCGATTAGTAAATGTTCTTTTCTTGGTAGTGTCAAGTCAAGCTTGAAAACCCCTCTTAATCTCCCCTACCAAGGGGAGAAACCTTAATCCCCCTTGATAGGGGGAATGCGAACGAGTACGTTCGGAAAAGGGGGTTTATCTTTTGCGTCATTTGAAACTTGACTTAACAGTAATAACTTATTGCAGATCCACTAATTATTTGATTTTTTAACTCAGATTATGAAACAAGATATAATTTTCATATAAATTGGTTTCAATTAAGAAAATAATTTCTGATGATGGAGGATAAATGGAAATAGCAAAAAAGATTGCTCAATTACGAGCTAAACGAGGAGAAGCACTTCTTGGCGGTGGAGAAAAAAGAATCTCATCTCAACATGCAAAAGGAAAACTTACAGCACGGGAGAGAATTAAATCTTTACTTGATACCGATAGCTTTGAAGAATATGACATGTTCGTAAAACATCAATGCCATGATTTTAATATGGAAAAACAACGGTTTTATTCTGATGGAGTTGTAACCGGTTGTGGAACAATTGACGGAAGAGTTGTTTATGTTTTTGCACAAGATTTTACAATTATCGGAGGATCTTTATCAAAGGCTTTCGCTGATAAAATATGTAAAGTTATGGATATGGCAATGAAAGTTGGAGCTCCTTTAATTGGATTAAATGATTCAGGTGGTGCAAGAATTCAAGAAGGAATTGATGCTCTTGCTGGTTATGCAGAAATATTCTGGAGAAATGTTAGAGCTTCAGGGGTAATTCCTCAGATTTCTGCTATTTTGGGTCCTTGTGCAGGTGGAGCTGTTTATTCTCCAGCGATTACAGATTTTGTTTTAAA
>JAOZMQ010000124.1 GCA_029934195.1 Candidatus Cloacimonadota bacterium
GCTATTCTTCTTGTGTTCTTGTCCGTGTAAGTCTGTGGTTAATTAATCTTCCTCCATTTCAACAAGATCATACTTTTTAAATAATCAACATCATAGCTAAATAAAAGCTATTGTGGAATCTGCGATTTGGCTGTCAAAATCATATAAAACCCGTCTGAATTTTGATGAGTCAAAATTCGAGGATTATTTGATTGAATAATTGTAATCGACAGATGCTTTGGAATTAAGTCGCTGTTACGAGATAACATTTGCAACTCAAAGTCAGATTCTTTTAAAAAAAAGGGGTTACGCATAATTTTGTATTTAAATTTACTTGACATTATTTAATGAACTCAAAGTTTTATAAAAAATAGTTTTAACAAACTGTAATTTGGAGTTTATTTATTGTTTATATATCAAATCATTGAAGTATTTGTTAACCAATTCTTGAATTCTAACAAATATTATTTTTTTTACAAACCTAAATTTATGATTGGTATTAAACTGGAGGAATATTGGAAAATAAATTATTGAAAGTAATGATTGTTGATGATACGGTAATATATCGTAAAATTTTAAAAGATATTGTTAATTCTTTTAATTTTACAGAAGTTATTGCAACAGCTTCAAATGGAGAAATTGCTTTAAGAAAGATTAAAACAAATAAACCTGATTTAGTTCTTTTAGATGTTGAAATGCCAATTATGGACGGATTAACAACAATAAAAATACTAAAAAAGGATTTTCCAGAAATTGGCGTAATCATGATAAGTGGAGTGAATGAACGGCAAGCATTAATTACAATGCAGGCTTTATCATTTGGAGCGTTTGATTTTATTCCAAAACCAATTGGGAAAAATTTTACTCAAAATTTTAAGGATTTAGCTACTAATTTAAGTCCAATTATTAATCTTTTTCATACAAAAAATATTGTTAAATCAATTAAAAAAAATTCACAGAGCTCAGATAAAAGTAGTCCGCTTAGAAAATCAATTGTTAAAAAGAAAATAGAAATTTCAAGTCCAACAACCAAAAAAATAAAGCCCAAAGTACTTTCGGTTCCAAAACCTCCACATAAGTTTAGTATTTTAGTAATTGGAGTTTCAACAGGTGGACCAAATTCTCTCGCTAAATTTATTCCTCTATTGCCAAAAGATTTGAATGTCCCCATTTTAATAGTACAACATATGCCTCCGATGTTTACCAAATCTCTTGCAAATCATCTTAATAATAAATCTATTCTTGAAGTTTTTGAAGCAAAGGATAAACAAGTAATCAAGAAAAATCAAGTAATTATTGCTCAAGGTGGCAAACATTTGATTTTATCCAAGAGCAACCAAAATCAAATGATATTAGAAATAACAAATACACCTCCAGTAAATTCTTGTCGTCCATCAGTAGATGTTCTATTTGAATCAGTATCAAAATATTACAAAAACAATGTATTGTCTGTGATTATGACTGGAATGGGGGCTGATGGTACTGAAGGGGTAAGAGTCCTAAAAAGTTCAGGGTGCTATAGCATCACACAATCTGAAGAATCCTGTGTAGTCTATGGAATGCCAAGAGCGGTGATAGAAGCAGGTTTATCAGACGAAATAGTAAAATTATCAGATTTATCGAAAAGAGTAACTTCATTAATCAAATTAGGATTGTAAATAATTATTTCATCGCTGTTACTAAATAAACTTTACAAAGAATTATGTCTTTGTATAAGGTTTTAAAATTGCGAATAGTATTGATATTTAATCTTTTAATAATACGTAAAGAAATTCAGTATTCAAAGTTGATTTTAAAAGTTATTTTGTTACAGCGAATTAATTATTAACATTCTCCTTTGTATTAATCGTTTGCAATAAGAAAAAACTTCAAAAAGGAGTATAAATGTTATCTTCAAAAATTGCGATTAATCAAGAAGAATTTATTTTATTACGGGAATACATTCAAAAAGAATGTGGTATCGTTGTCGGTGATGAAAAAGTTTATCTTATTGAAAGCCGACTTGCAAGATTAGTTGTAGAAACAAATTGTCATAGTTTCAAACAATTCTACATAAAAGCAAAAAGTGATGTTACTAAAAAATTGCGTAATAAAATAATTGATGCTATGACTACAAATGAGACACTTTGGTTTAGAGATAAAAAACCTTGGCAGATTCTTGAGGATGTAATTATTCCAAAATTTATTTCAGATTTAAAATCAGGAAGAAAACAATCAATTAGAATTTGGTCAGCAGCTTCTTCAACCGGACAAGAACCCTATTCTTTTGCAATGCTAATTTTGGAAGCTTTGAGAAAGCATCCTACAATTAAGCCTTCTCAGTTTCATATTTTAGGTACAGATATATCGCCAAGTGCCTTATATATGGCAATTTCAGGAAGATATAATTCAATTGCAATGAGTAGAGGCATGCAACCTCGTTTTAGAAATAAATATTTCAGTGATGATGGAAGAATAAGCCAAATTTCTGAAGAGATAAAAAAAATGGTCATTTATAAAAAATTTAATCTTCAACATGATTTCTCGAAAATCCCAACTTGTGACCTTATTTTTTGTAGAAATGTAGCAATTTATTTTTCAGCTGATTTTAAGAAAAACTTATTTAAAAAATTTTATAATAAATTAGATAAGTATGGTTTTTTCTTTATTGGGGCAACAGAGAGTTTAATCGGTTATTCAGATAATTTTGAACAAATTGAATACCAAAAAGGTGTTTATTACAAACCCAAAAAATAAAGGATACATATTATGAAGATATTAACCGTTGATGATTCGAGAATGATTAGATTAATAATTACTAATACTATCAGATCTTTAGGATACGAAGCATTGGAAGCACCTAACGCCGATAGAGCTTTAGAAGTATTAAAAGAAAGTCATGCCGAAATCAGCCTTATTTTGTTGGACTGGAATATGCCGGGAATGAATGGTTTTGAATTACTGAAAATTTTGAAAAGTGATCCACAATATTCTAATATTCCTGTCATGATGGTAACAACTGAAGGTGAAAGAAAAAATGTTGTTTTGGCCATCCAAACAGGTGCAGATAATTACCTTACAAAACCATTTTCACCAGAAGATTTATCAACAAAAATTCTTGAATGTTTAGGCATTAATCTCGAAATGGAAGAAGAAATCGATGACTTGGATTTGGATGATTTAGACTTTTAGAGGTATAATTATGTATTCAAATCAAATAAAAAGTAAACTGGATAAAATTTCTGATCTTCCAACTATGCTAAATATTGCTTTAGAAATAGAGAGGTTAGCTAAAGATCCGAAAACATCTATTTCTAAAATAAGCAAGATTATTAAGGTTGATCCAGCTCTTACAGGGAAAATATTGAGAATCTCTAACTCAGCTCTATATGCCTCATCAAAGGAGAGTACTACAATCCAACAATCAATCGCAAGAATTGGTTTTGATGAAGTAAGGCGAATAGCTGTATCTATTGCTGTTCTAAATAGTTTTAAAAACAATCATGTAGCTTATGAACGATTTTGGATTCATTCCATTACAACAGCTTATATTGCTACTGAATTAGTTTCACTTACAAAGCTTGAAGTAAATAGCAGTGAAGTTTTTAGTTGTGGGATTTTACACGATATTGGTATTTTAATATTAGATCAATATTTCACAGAATTCTATAGCAAAGTATTCTCTATTTCAGCAAAAAGGAAATTCGAATTACAACTTGTCGAAAAGAAAATTCTTGGTATTACTCATTCTGAAGTAGGAGCACATGTTTTTCAGAATTGGAAGTTGCCAGATAATATCATTGATGCAGTTGCTTATCACCATTTGCCACAGAATTCCGATAAAGTCAGCACAAAGATTATTTATCTTGCTAATTTTATTTGCAACAATAGAGGTTATGACAATGGTACCGGATTTTTTCCCGAAAGGTTTTACGATGATATTTGGGATGATCTTGGACTTGATATTGAAAAAGCACCGGAAATTATTGAAGCAGCCATCAAGGCAACAGAAAAAGCCAAAACATTACTTAGATTAGGAGGAATCAATGCTTAGAGCCATATTCTACAATTTAAATGAACATTTCTCAATTGCAGAAATACTTGATTCAAAAACATTTGAACCATTTTTTTTGAATTGGAACGAAGAAATTTTGTCAGATATTTCTGAATATCATTTAATTGTATATTACTCACCTAAAATTGATTTAGAAATTATAAAAAAAATTCGGCATTCGTTAAATTTTAAAAATATCAGAGTACTAATTTATTGTGACCAATTAAATCTTGGAGAAAAAAAAGAAGCAATTGTAGCTGGAGCAGATATTGTAAATCTTTTACCAGAAAATACAGACGACCTTGTGCCATCTTTAAAAAAAATACAGAGTGCTTTTGATAATTCATCACAATTTGAAGAAAATGGCTTGTTACCGTTTCAAGCAGCAATAACAGAAATTTTTTCAACGATGGCTATGATAAATGTAAATTTGGTTCAAACATATCTTAGTGATGGTAAATTTCATTTTGGAAATATTACCGCAATAATGGCTCTCGCTGGAAATGAAAAAGGAATTGTTCTCGTATCACTTCATGAGTCTTTTGCAAGAAGTCTTGTATCCAATATGATGGGAGTTACCCCGGATATGCTTGAAGAGGAAGAATTACATGATGGAATTGGAGAATTAATCAATATGATTGCCGGTGGTGCAAAAGCTCGACTTGGAGATACTGAAGAACATTTTCTTTTATCAGCTCCATCTGTAATCACTGGAACAAGACATAGAATTATACAATCAAAGGATATGCCTTGTGTTACAATGGTTTATGAAGCAGAAGAACAGTATTTTGCAGTGAAAATTTGCTTAATGAATTTAGAAAAGAAGTAAAATTTAGTGGGAAGAATATCCTTATTTGTTACAAAAAAGGATATTCTACTTTTCGATAGATTAATATCTCTTTCTAAAAAATAAAAGATTCCGTATAAGTGTAAAATACATTATAGAGAACGGAAGAAAAAGATTTTTTTTACCAGTGTGCTTGTGCGTTCACGGTTATTATTGTACATAATCGCACGGCAGATCATTCATTTTTAAACTGCTGTAACATTAAAATCATTCAGGTTAAGTTTTCTGATGTCATGTTGTGATGCTTCTTCTTAACAATTTCTTAGTCCAGAATAATCCTATCTTCTCCAGAATAAACATTCATTTTTGGTCCCCTTACAAAACCAATTAGGGTAATTCCTAATTCCCGACACTTTTCTACAACTTGATAAGTTGGTGCACTCCTTGAGATGATTATTGGAATTTTAGCTTTAATAATTTTGTGTAGAATTTCTGAAGAAACTCGTCCACTTAGCATTATAGCAGTATTTTGAAAATTATCATTATTTAATAAAAACGATCCTATCACTTTATCAACTGCATTATGTCTGCCAATATCTTCTGAAAATACCAAATTATCCTTTTTTAACAAAGCGACACTGTGAACACCACCAGTGCTTTGAAAAACCTCAGACATATTTTGGAAATTTTTCATATTTTCAAGAATCATCTCAATTGATATTGAATTATGAGAAATAAAATCCTTTGGTGTGAAATGGTTTTCATGCACATCAATCAAAATGTTATTCCCATCACTACTATCAGAAATTTGATTCTTTAAAATCATTTGTTTGATTTTTTTCGGATTAGTTAAAATTACATTGGCTTCAGTTCCATAAATGATGACTTCTAAAACTTCAGATTTGCTTTGAATAACTCCTGAAGTAAATAAATATCCATAAACTAACTCATTTATATTTTGTGGCGAACAAATTAGATTTGCAAAGATTTTTCCATTAATGATAATTTTTATATTAACCTCATTGATAATACTATCTTCAATATATTTAGAAATTCCATTATTGATTCTTAATATTTGTATTAATTTTATCATTGTTGCTCCTTAGAAATTATCGTAAAATAAAAGATGCAATCTATGTCAATTCCCTTCAAAATTCTCAATAAAAATCCTCAAATCTTTCTCAATAAAAAAAGGATGCCAAAGGCATCCTAATTAAAGAATATTTTATTCTAAACTTTTTTTATAAAGTTTGTTTTTCAGCGATTTCTTTACCAGTTTTTAGAGCTTTTAAATTAGATTCTACTACAGTTTCGCCTTTTCTTCCAAAGACAAAACGAATACCTTCTTCCAATTTTTCATAAGAAATTCCAAGTGAAAAAGAAGCTGCACCAAGCATAACAATATTAAGTGCTCTACTGTTTCCTAATTCTTTTGCAATATTATTTGCATTAAAAGCAATATTGTTTTTTATAGAATTAATTTCTTCTTTTACTTTCTCTAATTCCGGATAATTTGGAATATTGAGATATGGTTCAGTATTTGTAATCAACCAACCTTTTTCAGAAAGATAAGGAATATAACGAAGCGATTCCATAGGTTCGACAGATAAAATCATATCAGCACAACCAAGAGGGATTAAATCAGAGAAAATTTCTTTATCAGAAATCCTTAAATGTGATTGCACATCTCCCCCACGCTGACTCATTCCATGCACTTCTGCTTGTTTTAGATATAAACCACTTTCAACAGCAGCATAACCGATAATTGTTGCAATAGTAAGAATTCCTTGTCCACCAACACCTGCGAGAATTATATCTTTTTTCATCTTCATTCCTCCTTACTTTTTCTTTCCAACAATATGAATACAAGGTCGACGTGAAATTACCACCGATACACCTGTATAAAGAATTTCTTCTTCTAATATTTTCACATTTTCATCTTCTTTATTTGGTAATGGAGTTATAACACGAATATGTTCTTCCGCTACACCGATACCTTTACAAATATCTTCAATTCTATTAGTTACTGTTGAATCCTGCATTCCGGTCATTGCAGTAATATCATTATCCAATATTATCAAAACTACATTAGATTTTTGGACAACACTATCAAGAAGTCCTGTGAGACCTGAATGTCCAAACGTACCATCGCCAATTACACCGACAGCTGGGAATAAACCAGCATCACTTGCACCCATTGCCATTGTAAAAGATGCACCCATATCGACACAAGTATTAATGGCATTAAATGGAGGCAAAAAACCAAGAGTGTAACAACCAATATCAGAAAAGACATGCCCTTTTCCATATTTTTCTAAAGACCGATTCAAAGCAAGATAAGTATTAATGTGAGGACAACCTTTGCAAAGTGCCGGTGGTCGTCCTGCTACAACATCAGGAATTGGTAAACTTTTCAATTCTTCTAATCCGAGAGATTTTCTAATGATTGCCGGATTAAGTTCTCCATCTCTTGGTAGAGTTCCATCAAGTCTTCCGATAACTTTTTCTTCTATATTCAAGAAACCTCGAAGCATTTCTTCAACAACTGGCATTCCTTCTTCAAGTACTAAAATCTTATCGCATTCACTCATAATTTTAGCAACTTGCTTTCTTGGAATTGGATATTGACAAATTTTGAGAACAGGGAAAGGACATTTTCCATCTTCAAAATTTTCCATCAAATAATTATAAGACAAACCACAAGCAATAATACCTAATGACTTATCTTCAGTATCAAAATATTTATTGAAAATTGAGACTTCAGACTCTTTTTCTAAATCTTTTTGAATTGATAAATGGTGCTTATATTTTTTTCTTGAAAAAGCTGGTAATAGCATAAATTGATTTGGATCTTTTGGTAATTCCAATTCATTTTCTTTAAGAACTTTTTTCCGTACAACACCAGCTCTTGAGTGAGATAATCTTGTTGTAATTCTTAACAAAATAGGAAGTTTATATTTTTCTGAAAGCTCAAAAGCATGGCTTTGCATATCATAAGCTTCTTGCTGATTTGAAGGTTCAAAAGTAGGAATCATTGCAAATTTTGCAAAAAACCTTGAATCTTGCTCATTTTGTGAAGAATGCATTGAAGGATCATCCGCAACAGCAACAATCAATCCACCGTTAGCTCCTGTTAATGCTGAATTTACAAATGGATCCGCCGCCACATTTAAACCAACATGCTTCATCGTAACAATTGATCTTTTCCCGGCATAAGACATACCAAGCGCTGCTTCCATTGCTGTTTTTTCATTAGATGCCCAAATTCTATGAACATCTCTTTCAATTGCTTCAGAATTTTTTTGTACATATTCTCCTATCTCGGTTGATGGAGTTCCCGGATACCCATAAAAACCAGATATTCCTGCATCAAGAGCACCTTGAGCGATAGCTTCATCGCCTAAAAGTAATAACTTTTTCATTTGTCTTTCCTCCTGTTATTTTGGTTTTTATTT
>JAOZMQ010000125.1 GCA_029934195.1 Candidatus Cloacimonadota bacterium
TATTTTTTCACTTCAACAGCTGGTAAAGATAAAAATTATGAAGCTGTATCAAGGCAATTAGTCGAGAGAGAAATTATTAATTTTGTTGAAAACGAAGATAAGAATAAACCTATCAGCGATCAAAATATTGCAAATACTTTGAAAGAAAAAGGAATAAGTGTTTCTCGTAGAGTAATTGCAAAATATCGTGAAGGTTTAGGTGTTTTAAATAGTCGTCTTAGGAGGAAAGAGTGATTCATTTCGATGTAGCAATCGTTGGTGGTGGTCCTGGTGGATATGTGACCGCAATTAGACTCCAACAATATGGAATTAAAGCTGTTGTTTTTGAGAAAGATCGCCTTGGTGGTGTTTGCCTTAATTATGGCTGTATTCCAACAAAAACTTTGGTTAAAAGAGCAGATTTTTTTGCAGATTGTAAACATTCAATAGATTATGGATTTACAATTGATAATTTACAAATTGATTATAAAAAAATTAAAGAACAAAAAGAACAAGTTGTTGAAAAGTTGGTTTCAGGTATCGAATTTATCTTCAAAAAGAAGAAAATTGATAATATCAAAGAAAGCGTTTATAAAATAAATAAAGTAGGTAATAAGTTTAATATTTTTACAAAATCTAATACTGATGAGTTAAGTCAATATTCTGCAAATTATGTAATAATTGCAACAGGTTCATTAAATAAAGAACTTCCATTTATGAAATTTGATGCAGAAAAGATTTTATCATCTAAAGAAATTTTAAATCTTTCAGAATTACCAAAAGAATTATTAGTTGTTGGTGGTGGAGTTATCGGTTGTGAATTTGCTTCAATTTTTAATCAATTTGGAGTAAAAGTTCAGATTGTGGAATTTTTACCGAGTTTATTGCCTAATGAGGATAAAGACCTCTCCAAAAGACTTGCCATGTCCCTAAAAAAATCTGGAATAAAATTACACTTGAAAACATCTGTTCAGTCTTATAGAAAAGAAAACGATAAATTATTTGTTTCATTATCTAATGGAAAAGAATTATCTGCTGATAAAGTACTTGTTAGCGTTGGAAGAAGACCTATTTCAGAAATTGATTTTGGGGATTTATCTTTAAATCACAATGAATTTGGTTTTGTTGAAATAAATGATTTAATGGAAACAAATATTGAAAATATTTTTGCTATCGGTGATGTAACCGGAAAATTAATGTTAGCACATACAGCAAGTAAAATGGGGCTCGTTGTTGCTGATATAATTTTTAACAAATTGAATCCAACCAAAACACTCAAAGAAATTCAATCAATAGACTATAAAAATATTCCAGCTTGTACTTTTACAAATCCAGAAATTGGATCAGTTGGTCTAACCGAAATTCAAGCAAAAGCTCAGTATGAAGAAATTCTTGTTGGTAAATTCCCTTATTCTGCAAATGGTAAAGCTTTGGGTTCCGGGCATACATTTGGATTTGCAAAAGTAATAGCAGATAAAAAAAGTGAAAGAATAATCGGTATGCATATCATAGGTTATCAGGCAACTGAACTCATTGCTGAAGGTGCTATCTTAATCGGAATGAAAGCAAATATTAATGATATAAAAAAAATAGTATTTGCCCATCCGACACTTTCAGAAATCATTGCCGAATCTATCGAGGATTTGGAAAATTTTGCTTTACATAAAATCTGATTTTAATTAGCGAAAATAAATAAAATTGAGATTAAGATTAAGAAAGAGAATTAATATGACTCTGCAAAGTTTAACCTTGCTCCATCATATTCCTTAATCTTATCCTTAATCTCAGCCTTTTGTAATTTTAAGAATAGATGAAACTTATCACTTGTTGATACTTTTCAATCTCATATTATTAACGTCGAAGAAAAATAATGATATTCATGTCGCATTTATATCGAATTATAAAGATTACAAAATTTGTAAGAATCTTATTTAATAATCTTTATACACAGATGAGAATAAACTTCATATATTTAAACATCATAACTAATCGTAAAAATTGTATTCTAATTTATTTACAAAGAAAAGGGGAAGATTATGCAAATGACCATTACTGCACGCCACTTTACACTCACACATGTTATTAGAGATCATGTAGAAAAAGCTTGTGAAAAACTGGAGAGATATTTTGATCAGATAATTAATATTCATCTGACATTATCTATTGAAAACAGTCGAAATATAGCTGAGATGTCTCTACATGCTTCACATTTTAATTTACAAAGTCAAGCAGAAGAAATGGATATGTATATTGCTATTGATGTTGCAATTGACAAAATGGAAGCTCAAGTAAAAAAGCTAAAAGATAGAGTTACTCAACATCAAAAGAAAAAAATATTGGGTCGTGAACAATTTGTTTATTCCAATCTTTTCCAAAGAAATAATGACAAACCTAAAAAAATGATTAAGACAAAAAGAATGATTCCAGATATCCTCTCAATTGATGAAGCAATGGATAAATTTGATACACACAAAGATCCTTATCTTATTTTCAAAAATGTCGAAACTGACCGTATTAATGTCTTAGTTAAAAAAGATGAGTTGCATTATAAATTAATCGAACCATAAACTACAACAGGCAAAAAAAGAACTGTTATGATTTAATTTGCGAAGAGTATTGAATTAATTGTTTATGTTAGAATAATATTATATCATTAATATTGATAGTTTTAACAGCATAAATGTAAATTGATACTTTAAGTTAATAGCCGTTAATTATAGAATTGTATGAAGTTAGATTGTGTTTTTTATAACAACTTCATTAGAATAAATTCGTTTGTAACTGACACTTAAAACAATGCAACTCATTTTATAACAGTTCTTAAGTCCTAAATGAAATAAAATTATGAAAGAAATAAATGTTAAAGAACTTTTTGAAACAAAAAAAAAAGATTTTGCCTTAACTCTATTTACTAATGAAAAAACTCTTAATAATAAAATCAAAGAAGCATATATCAATCGCCCCGGTTTAGCTTTAACTGGTTTTTTGGAAAGATTTTCATATAGTAGAATTCAAGTACTCGGAGAAACAGAAGTTAGTTATTTGCAAACCATGAAAGATGATGAGTTATACGATAGAATTAAATTAATGTTTGAATATAGTATTCCTTGTATTATCATTACAAAGGGATTATCCGTTCCACATCAAATGGAATATCTTGCGAATGAAATGAATATTGCTCTTCTTTCAAGTCGTTTAACAACAGTTAAATTAGTTCATGGTATGAACAGATATTTGAATGAATTTTTTGCCCCTCAAAAGACAATTCATGGTACGGAATTGGATGTTTTTGGAGTGGGTATTTTAATTACTGGGAAAAGTGGTATAGGTAAAAGTGAATGTGCATTGGATTTAGTAGAAAGAGGGCACAGATTAATTTCTGATGATTTAGTTAAGATTGTACAAAAAGATAATTATCTTGAAGGATCTTCTCCACAAGATTTTGGTCATTTTATGGAGATTCGTGGAGTAGGATTAATTGATGTAGAAAAAATGTTTGGTATTCAAGCTGTCCGAAAAAGTAAAAAAATTGATACTCAAGTTGAATTGATGCCTTGGCGTGACAATATGGATTACGAGCGAATAGGATTAAAAAATAATTATGTTAATATTCTTGGAAATAGTATTCCTGTAATTTATTTACCAATTTCTCCGGGTAAAAATGTTTCTGTGATAATTGAAGTTATTGCAATGAATTATATTCTTAAAACATTTGGTTATGACGCTGCTTCTGTATATACTAAAAAATTGCAGGACGAAATTAAACGAAAAACAATGCTGAAAAAACAATAATAAGGTGAATAATGCTTAAACAAGTAATTAAGGTTCAAAACAAATATGGAGTGCATGCTCGCCCTGCAGCAATGCTTGTAAAACTTGCTAAGAATTTCAGATCAGATTTTAAAATTGTCAAAGATGACCTTGAAATTAATGGAAAGAGTATTATGGGAGTAATGATGCTCGCTGCAGAATTTGGAGCTGAGATAGAAATTATTGCTGATGGAGAAGATGAAGATTATCTTGTTGAAGAGGTAATGAAGCTTTTTGCATCAAAATTCAATGAAGATTAATCACAATAAATTCTCTCAATTATTTTAAAAATATTTCAAATATATGGAGATTCAATGATTAAATTAAAAGGAATTGGCGTATCTCACGGTATTTCAATTGGTAAAACATATATTGTAATAAACAGAAAAATTGATTTAAAAAAAACCAGTATTGAAAGTCATGAAATTGAAAACGAAATTATTCGATTTAATGAAAGTACAGCAAAAGTTATGGCAGAACTTGATTTATTGATTGATAATTCTGCATTAACTGATGATGATAAAAATATATTAACAACTCATAAGTTTATTATTGATGATCCTGAATTTGAAAATAATATCAATAATCTTATTAAAAATGAATTATTTAGCTTAGAACAAGCTATAACCAAACACTTTGCTGATACAATTAAATTTTTTAAAAATATTGATAATCAGTTCTATTCGCAAAGAGCAATTGATTTTAAGGATGTATCAGAAAGATTATTGCATAATTTACTTGGATTAAAAAATAATTTTATCGACAAATTAACGCCTGAAACAATTTTGATAATGGAAGAAATTCAACCTTCTGTTATTCTAAATATTGCTCAAAAAAAAATAAGAGGTTTAATTACAGAAAATGGTAGTTATACATCTCATAGTTCAATTATTGCACGCTCGATAAATCTTCCTACAGTTGTTGGGGTTAAAGGTATTATTAAACTTATAGAGAACAATCAAAAGATTATTCTTGATGGTGATAAAGGTGATATCATAATTTCACCAGACGAAGAAACTGAAACTATTTATCAGAATATGTTTAAACTACAAGTTTTAGAAAATGAAAAATTAGAAAAACTTATTGGAATTACTACACAAACTAAAGATGGTTATAGAATAGATCTACTTAATAATATAGAGTTTCCTGCAGAAATTGAATCAATTCTCAAATATAAAAATGACGGTGTTGGTTTATTCAGAACTGAATTTCTTTTTCTTGACCGCTCCGATTTACCATCTGAGGATGAACAATTCAAAATTTATTTAGAGCTCGCCGAGAAAATCTTCCCTCAAAAAATGATAATTAGAACATTTGATATTGGTGGAGATAAATTGACACAAAACGTTCTTTTTGAAGAAGAGAAAAATCCGAATTTAGGATGTCGTGGTATTCGGTTGTCATTAAAACATATAGAAGTATTTAAGACTCAAATTAAAGCGATTCTACGAGCAACTGTAAAAGGAAATATAAAAGTTATGTTTCCTATGATTTCCAGTGTTAGTGAATTGAGAAAATTAAAAAAAATAGTAAAAGATTGTATTGTTGAACTTGAAGATAAAAAGATTAATTTTGACAAGAACCTTAAAATAGGTGTAATGATCGAAATCCCATCTGCTGCTATTTTAAGTGATAAAATTGCTGCTGAATGCGATTTTTTCAGTGTTGGTACTAATGATTTAACTCAATATACGCTTGCAGTTGATAGAAATAGCGAAAATATTTCTGAATATTTTAATACATTTCATCCAGCAGTTTTAAAACTTATTGAAATGACGGTTATAAGTGCTAAAAACAAAAATATACCAGTAAGTGTCTGTGGAGAATTTGCATCAATTCAGGATGCTATTCCGCTTCTTATTGGGATGGGTGTGGACTCTTTGAGCATTTCTCCAAGTTATAGTTTACAAACGAAGAAAATAATCTTATCTATTGAGAAAGATAAATCAAAAAAATTAGTCGAAGAAATTTTGGAACTTTCAACAGCATCTGAAGTACAAGAAAAAATCCATAAATGGAGGAAGGAAAATGAAGTTTAATTATACAAATCTAATTTATCAAGATAATTTAAAAGAAGGAATTACAACAGCAACAATTAAAAATTCAGAAAAAATATGTCAAAAAGCTCATCAAGAGATTCTTAAAGATAGAAAAAATAATATCTTGGGATTTTATGATTTACCAGAGAAAAATGTCTCAAAAATTTTAACTTATGTAAAGGAACAAGAAGGGAAATTTGATGATATTATTGTTCTCGGAATTGGCGGATCAGCTCTTGGAAATTCCGCTCTTTACTCTGCACTGAAAGTAGAAAAATCATTAAAAAAAAATCTTTATGTTTGCGATAATGTTGATCCTTATTTGATAAAAGAAATTCTTTCAAAAATTAATCTAAAGCGATCACTTTTTAATGTAATTACAAAATCTGGGACTACTGCCGAAACCATGAGTACCTTCTTAATTTTCCTTGAAATTCTTAAAAAAGAGCTACCGGAAACGTATAAAAATCATCTTGTAATCACAACTGACAAAGAGAAAGGATTTCTGCGCGAAGTTATTAATAAAGAAGATATTGCTAATTTTGAAGTTCCAGATAATGTTGGTGGAAGATTCTCGATATTAACCGATGTTGGATTATTGTCTTCCGCTTTGGTTGGAATTGATATTGAAAAACTTCTTGCTGGTGCAGCTTCAATGAAAAAGAAATGTGAAAATAGTAATATCTCTGAAAATCCTGCTTATATCAATGCTTTGTTGCATTATTTTTATATGAAAAATGGGAAAAATATTTCAGTAATGATGCCATATTCCAATCCGTTATATTTGATGGCTGATTGGTATCGACAACTTTGGGCTGAGAGTCTTGGAAAAAAAAATGATGTTTATGGGAATAAAGTTTTTGTTGGGCAAACACCAGTTAAAGCCCTTGGTACAACCGATCAACATTCTCAAGTTCAGTTATATGTTGAAGGTCCGAATGATAAAGTTGTAACATTTATTTCTGTTAAAAATTTTACATATGATTACGAAATTCCTTTTTTATTTCAAGAAAGAGATGAAATCAATTATCTTGGAGGGAAAAAAATCAGTGAGCTTTTAAATGCCGAACAAAAAGCTACTGAGATTGCTCTTACTAATGCTAATAGACCAAATTGTCATTTAATCTTGCCACAAATAGATGAATTTTCCCTTGGTGAATTCATTTTCATGTATGAAGTTCAAACCGTGTTTGCAGGAAAACTTCTTGATATTGATCCTTTGAATCAGCCGGGAGTTGAAGCAGGAAAAATTGCAACTTATGCATTAATGGGAAAAAAGGGATTTGAGAAAGAACTTGAAGAAATTCAAAAATCTATGAGTGAAAATCAAACTTATGAAATTTAGAAATGAAAAAATGTGATTGGTGTCTAAAATCTGAAATTTATGAAAAATACCACGATGAAGAATGGGGAGTTCCATTTTGTAATGATACAAAATATTTTGAATTCCTCATTCTGGAATCAGCTCAAGCAGGTCTTAACTGGTTGACAATTCTCAAAAAAAGAGAAAATTATCGAGTTGCGTATTCTTACTTTGATGTTTCTCTTGTCGCAAATTATGATGAAAAAAAAAGAGGTGAGTTGATTCAAAATGTTGGGATTATTAGAAATAAGCGTAAGATAATTTCTTCAATTGAAAATGCTAAACAATTTATTAAGATTCAAAAAGAGTTTGGAAGTTTCCATAATTATATTTGGAAGTTCGTTGATTATCATCCAATTGTGAATGCTTTCAAGTCTGTTGAAAATTTACCAAGTAAAACAAAATTATCAGAAAAAATAAGTAAAGACCTCAAAAAAAGAGGATTTTCTTTTGTAGGACCAACAATAATATATGCTTTTATGCAAGCTATCGGAATCGTAAATGATCATCTGATAACCTGTCCTCGTTATAATGAAATAATAAAATCATATTCAAAAATTAGAAGTTTATATCTTTGAGCATACAATAAAGGATTTTTAGGTGTTATTACCAAATAAACTTTACATATCAGTAAGAATTATGATTTTATTTATGGCATTAAAATTAAGAATATCACATGTACTAAGCCTGTTGAAGTAGTGCTATTTAGTATTTTAATAACACAGAAGAAATTCGTAATTCAATGCTGATTTGTAGATGTAATGCACCCATTTACTGAAGCAAAGAGTTTAAGTTCTTGCCCAATAAAATGAATAAAAAATATTTGTAGAAATTAGGAAACTGATAAAAGAAATATGCACAATTGCGACCTATAATTATACGATTGTAGGTAATTTTGAAGAAAAAATTATGTATAAATTAAAATGACAGTTATGAGAAAACTAATTAGACTTGAACGAAAACTAACTTTTTCCGAATTTTCTTTTTTTGTCGTTACTCTGTAG
>JAOZMQ010000126.1 GCA_029934195.1 Candidatus Cloacimonadota bacterium
TTTTAATCATTAAAAATCTACAACAGGAGGGCATAATGAGAGTTTTATCTCGTGAAGAAATGTACTATTTTGACGATTATACCATGAATAAATTTGGAATTCCAAGTTCTGTCTTAATGGAAAATGCTTCCAAAGGTTGTAGTTCTTATATTCATTTTCTGTTTTTGAAAAAAAAATCAAGTAGAATTCATATTGTGTGTGGAAGTGGAAATAATGGAGGAGATGGTTTTGGTATTGCTCGTTGGTTGTATAATTGGGGACATTTAATAAAAATTGTTTTTGTGGGGTCTGAAAACAAAATGTCACGTGAAACAAAACTAAATTTTAATCTTTGCAAAAAGCTTGAAATTGAAATTCTACAGATAGATTCAGTAAAAAAGTTTTCTATAGATTTTTCAAATAGTGAACTAATTATTGATGCCATAATGGGAATTGGTTTTAAAGGAAAATTAACAGGCTGGAAGGCAGAATTAATCCTAAAAATAAATGCTCTGAATATTCCGATTATTGCAATCGACATTGCTACTGGAATTGATGCAGATACCGGTAGTGCAGAAGTTGCTATAAAAGCTGATTTCACATTAACAATGGCATCACCCAAATATGGACAATTAATTGGAGAAGGAAGAGAAAAGACTGGAAAATTAGAAATAATTGATATTGGAATTCCTCCAAAAATTTATTCATTAAAAAAAGAAACAGCGGAACTAATAGATTCACAAACAATAAAATTTCCTTTACGTAATAAATTCAGTCACAAAGGAAATTATGGTAAAATTGGAATTATTGCTGGATCGGATGGTTATAGTGGGGCGGCAATAATGGCATCAAAAGCTGCACTTAGAGCTGGTGGAGGTTTAATTTATCTCTTCCACCCACAAGAATTACACGGCGTTTTTGATGCTATAATCCCCGAGATAATTACAAAAACAATTAAAGAATCAATGTTGGATAAAATTAATTTTCATATATTAGCAAAAGAACTATCAAAATTAGATGTATTGTTAATTGGACCAGGAATTAGTGTAAATTCAAAAACATCTGAAATGGTAACAGAAATTTTAAAATTTTGGGAAAAACCTTTAGTTTTAGACGCTGATGCAATTAATATTCTATCTGAAAATAAAGAAATACTTCAATTGATAAAAAGTAAGAATGTTTTAGTCACACCGCATGTTGGAGAATTTTCACGATTAACAGGATATTCAATTGAAGAAATACAAAACGACTCATTAAAAATAATAAAAGATTTTTACGATAACTATAAAATAAATATTCTATTAAAAAGTGCGACATCTATTTTCTATAACGGAGAGAAATTTTACTTCAATACTACTGGCAATGATGGTTTATCGACAGGTGGAAGCGGCGACGTTCTTGCAGGAATAATTATTTCTTTTTTAGGACAGAAGCTTTCAATTAAGGATTCTGCAATTACAGGTGCTTATCTTTTAGGGAAAACAGCTGAATTTTTATCAGAAAAAAGACAAACAAATTCAATTATTCCAACCGACATTATTGAAAATCTTTTTATGAGAGAATAATTGAATGAGACGTTCAATTTGGTTAATATTATCATTAATGATTCTTTTTTTGGTAATGACAGTTTCTGTTTATTTTAAACTTTCAGCAAACAGTCAGGTTCTTGCCAATAATTTAATCTCGAAAATTATTCAAATTACATTTTTTTTTACAATTGGTTCTGTCATTTTCATTGTAATTAGAGAAAATTCCAGTCCGGTCAATACTCTGGCTTGGATTCAGGTTTTGATTTTCTTACCTGTATTTGGATTTATCTTATACATTTTTCTCGGTATTAATTACAGAAAACGGAAAATCTTTTCAAGAAAAGAAACAGATGATTGTCTTCATATTTCTGAACTTATTTCAACTTATAAAGTAATATCGAACTCCAAAGAGGAAATTAAATCTATCCCTCTGAATCCACAACAACGAATGATGCATCTACTCTATTCAAATAATAAAGCTTTATTAACAAAGTTTAATGAAATTAAATTATATCATACTGGAAAGGATACTATTTCTGCAATTTTCCAAGAATTACAGAAAGCAAAAAAACATATCCATTTGGAATATTTTGCTGTTGCTAATGATTCAATTGGAAAAAAATTATTTAGTTTATTAAGGAAAAAATCAGATGAAGGTGTAAAGATTAGAATTATTATTGATGCTGTTGGTTCATGGTTGGTTTCGTCGAGAATGATTGAGCAATTGAAGGAACATAAAATAGAAATATATTATTTTTTGCCTGTTATTTTTCCTTTTATATCAAGTAAATTAAATTTTAGAAATCACAGAAAATTAATAATAATAGATGGAAAAATTGGATTTATTGGAGGGGTTAATTTTGGTAAGAAATATTACGGCGAATCAAAATATTTTGGTCTTTGGCGTGATACGCATCTCAAATTAGAAGGTGAATCTGTTTATGCTTTACAAAAAACCTTTTTACTTGATTGGAAGTTTGTATCTAAAACAAAAGTGACAGATGAGTCATTCTTTCCTAAAAATGAGATTACCAATAAACTCTCAATACAAATTGTAAATTCCGGTCCTGATTCCGATTGGAAAAATATATTGCAAGCTTATTTTTCAGCGATAACAACGGCACAGCGTTTTATTTATATTGCTTCACCTTATTTAGTTCTCGATGAAAGTATTTGTATGGCATTAATTACTGCTGCGTTGAGTGGAATTGATATTCGAATAATTTTACCAAGTAAACCAGACCACCGAATAGTTTTTTATGGATCACGCTCATATTATGAAGAGCTTTTAAAAGCTGGAGTCAGGATTTTTGAATATCAATTAGGCTTTATTCATTCCAAAGTGATTCTTGTGGACGACCATTTTGCATCTATAGGAACAGCAAACATGGATGTAAGAAGTATGAAACAGAACTTTGAAGTTAATGCAATTATTTACGATAAAAAAACAATTCAAAAAGTTAGGGATGAATTCTTTAATGATTTTTCTAATAGCAAAGAAATAAACTTAGAAGAATTTCAAAAGAGAAAATTATGGATTAAAATGACTGAATCTTTTTCACGTTTATTTTCGCCTGTTTTGTAAAAATGTGATATTATCTTTTAAACTGAGAAAATCAAGCATCCTGTTTGACTTTTAACAATCAGGATGCTTGTCCTTCAATTTCAGCAATTGTTTATTCCCACTCAATAGTTCCGGGTGGTTTTGAGGTAATATCATAAACAACTCTATTAATTCCTTCTACTTCATTGATTATTCGCGATGAAACTGTTTTGAGAAATGAATAAGGTAATTCTGTCCAGTTTGCGGTCATTCCATCGGATGAATTTACAGCACGTAAAGCACAAACATTTTCGTAAGTTCTTTCATCGCCCATAACGCCTACCGATTGAATTGGAAGTAAGACGGAGAAAGCTTGCCAAGTAGAATTATAAAGATTTTTTTTATAGAGTTCTTCTATAAAAATGGCATCTATTTTTTGTAGAAGTTTTACTTTTTCAGGCGTAACATCTGAAATTATTCTAATTGCCAATCCAGGTCCAGGAAAAGGATGTCGTCCAACTAATTTTTCAGGTAATCCAAGTTTTCTGCCTACTTCTCGGACTTCGTCTTTGAAAAGTTCTCGAAGTGGTTCAACCAATTTTAAGTTCATTTTTTCTGGCAATCCACCAACATTATGATGGGATTTTATTGTGGCAGAAGGTCCTTTAAAAGAAACACTTTCAATAATATCCGGATATAAAGTTCCCTGTCCAAGAAATGCAACATCAGGGTATTTTTTAGATTCCTGTTCAAAAATTTCAATAAATGTATTTCCAATTATTTTCCGTTTTGTTTCAGGTTCAGAAATTCCTTTTAATTTCTCAAAAAACAAATTTCCAGCATCAATAACTATAAGTTTTAAGTCAAAAGCATCTTCAAATGCTTCGCGTACTTCTTGTGCTTCATTCATTCTAAGAAGACCGATATCGACCAAAATAGGTATTAATTGATCTCCAATAGCTTTGTAGAGAAGAGCGGCAACAACTGAAGAATCAACTCCGCCACTCAAACCAAGTATTACTTTTTTATTTCCTACTTGTTTTCTAATATCTTTAATTGTAAAATCGATATATGATTCCGGTGTCCAATCTTGTGTAAATTTTGAAATGTCTATAAGAAAATTTTCAATCATTTTTTTCCCATTTTTGGAATGAACAACTTCCGGATGAAATTGTAAAGCGAAAATAGGTTTTGAATCATGTTGAATAGCAGCAAATGGTGAATTCTTACTATAAGCAATGCAATGAAAATTTTGTGGCAAAGTTTCTAAAGCATCTCCATGACTCATCCAAACTTCTTCAAGTTGGGATAATCCTCGAAAAATAGTTGTATGATTTTCAATGTGGATTTTAGCATAACCAAATTCTTTTTTATCGGATTTAATAACTTTGCCATTATTTATTTGTGTTAGAAGTTGCATTCCATAACAAATTCCAAGAATTGGTATTTCAAGGTTAAGAATTTTTAAATCTGGTATTGGTGCATTTTGTTGATTAACACTAAATGGACTTCCAGATAGAATAATAGCTTTTGGATTTTTTTCTTTTACTTCTTTGTAAGAAATATTGAATGGAACTATTTCACAATAGATATTCATTTTGCGAATATTTTTTGCAATCAATTGAGTGTATTGTGATCCAAAATCAAGAATTAATACTAATTCATGTGTCATTTTTTTTCTCCATTATTCGCAATAGCGATTAAGATTTGAAATTTTGTATTATTTTTTTTTGTTTTTGGATAGTTGTTTAATCAACTTTCCCGGTTTCAATTCTGCTGCAAGTTCTGCGTATCCGCCTTCAATAATTCTTATATTTTCAAACCCCTTTGTTTTTAAATACAGATACACAATAGTTGAACGAAAACCAGAAGAACAAAAAATACCAATATTTTTATTACGCGGTATTTCTTCTAATTTTTTTGGAATTTCGTTTATTGGAATGTGTAAAACAGGCATGTAAGGCAAAAGAGTGAATGCAATTGTCTCAAATTCTTCTTGTGCTCTAACATCAAGAAATAAAGAATTTTCCTGCAATAAAAATGTTGCAGATGTTATCTTATGTTGTTTATTACCAAAGAATTCCAGTGTCATTGATTCCAATAATTTTTCTAAGTTTTCCATTATACTTCCTTATTTATTAATTAAAAATTATAATATATTTTTTAACACAAAACAGCAAAATTTATAAAATATCTGTATGTCAAGAATGATTTTTATAGATGAAGATTAATAAAATAAAACTTAATAACAGAGACTGCAAAATATATATTAATCTATGAATGAAAAAGTAATTTATTACAAATATTCTAAATTACCAATTTATTTAAAAATATTGACAGGCATATTTGATCTCTCATCTTGAAAAGAAGGTTAATTGTTTAGATTTTAGAAGAAATCAAATACGAAAAAAAATTGGATAAAAAAATGAAGAGAAATTCCATAATCTTGCTTTTATTGTTTTTAGTTATAAATGTTTTTGCTATTGAGATTACATTTACCGGAGATTTTAAATCCTCCTGTGGTCATCTGTTGGATGAAAAAAAAGTTATCGGTAACTTAAATATTAAAAATTTTACGGATTTTCTTATAAAAAAAGATTCAAAAAGTTGTATTGATTTTCAATTAGCTTTAGATAGTAATATAAATTATCATTCAAATTATTCATCAAATAGCAGTAATTTTGATTTGAAATTTTATAGATTGTGGGGTAGATATTTTCAAGATTCTTTTGAAATAAGAATTGGTTTACAGCAAATAAATTTTGGCTCTGCAAATTATCTCAGAGTCTTAAATTGGTTTGATAATATTAATCCTCTTGATCCACAAAAAAATACCAATGGTACTGCTGCAATATTGCTCAAATACTATTTTCTAAATAACTCATCTATATGGATTTGGAATGAAAACACTGTTTTAGGGAAAGCAATAATGACGGTAAACTTTAAGAACGATAAACCTGATTTTCTAAAATTATCAAGCGGTATTCGTTATATTCAACAAATAGAAACAGGTGAAATTGCTCTTAATTATAATTACAAGCAAATCTCAAAATTACATCAAATTGGTTTTGATGGAAAAATAAATCTTGGTCTCGGTTTATGGTTTGAAGATTTTATTGAGATTAAAGATAGTGATTCTCAGCATTTACTAGATTTTGGTCTTGATTATACATTTGCTATTTCAAATGGAATTTATGCTTCGTTGGAAACTTTAAGTTTGTTTGAACCAAAAAATTCATTGAAGCAAAAAAAACAGATTTCTGTATTGAATTTTATGTATCCACTAAATCTTTTTGACAATATTTCTTATGTATTGACTTATAGTTCAGATGCTCAAAAAATCTCTAAATTTGTCTCTTTTAGCAGGAAATATGATAATATGTCGTTTTATATAAACTTCTATCAAAATTTAATTTATCGAAATTTGGATAAAATAGAATTTATTGAAAATTCATTAATAGAACTTTCATTAATTTATAATTTTTAATTGGAGTCATTTATGCAGAATCTTATTAAAATAGAAAATATGAACAAAGAATTTCCGATTGGAGGTAAAAAATTCAAAGCTCTCAAGGAAATTAATCTCAGAATAGAAACAGGAGAATTTGTTGGAATTGTGGGTCCAAGTGGTTCAGGTAAAACAACTTTGCTAAATATTATTGGATCTCTTGATGTTAATAGCTCTGGTTCGGTTTCTGTTTTAAACAATGAAATTAAAACTTTATCATCATTCAAAGCTGCTAAATTTAGAAGTCATAATATTGGTTTTATTTTCCAGACATATAATCTTTTGCCCGTTTATACTGTTTATGAAAACGTTGAATTTCCCCTTCTTTTATTGAAAATCAAAGCAAAACTGAGAAAAAAAATGATTATAGAAGCTTTGGAATGGGTGGATTTATCGGACAAAATTGACAGCCGACCTTCTCAATTATCAGGAGGTGAATGTCAACGAGTTGCAATCGCAAGAGCGATGGTGAAAAAGCCCCTAATTGTACTTGCAGATGAACCAACAGCAAATTTAGATGTGGAAAATTCACATAATATTTTGGATGCAATGAAGAGAATTAATTCAGAATTGAGAACAACTTTTATTTTTGCCACACATGACCAAAAAGTAATCAATTATTTGAATAGAAAAATAGTGCTTGTTGATGGAAGAATTACAGAAGACGTTTTGATGAAAAACTATAAATAAGGTCTGTTTTATGATTTTGAAATTAGCACTTAGAAATTTAATTGGCACTGGTTTGAGAACATGGCTAAATGTAATTGTGTTATCATTTACTTATGTTGCAATAATTTGGACACAAGGTTTGAATAATGGAATGTTGGAGCAATCAAGCAGGGCAATGATAAATGCTGATGTTCAAGATGGGCAATTATGGCAAGAAAATTATGATCCATTAGATCCATTTTCCATTGATGATAGTTTTTGTGAAATCCCAAATTTCTATAAATCTTTAGATCTCGGTTTGGATTATGTACCAATTGGAATTATCAGAGCTGTTGCTTATCCAAATGGAAAAATGAAACAAATCTTACTAAAAGGAATTGATCATAAACAAAAGTTAATCAACTTACCGACAGATTTTCTAAAAAAAAAGAAGGATTTAATTCCAGCTATAATTGGTAAAAGAATGGCAAAATCATCGCAATTAAGTAAAGATGATGTTTTGACAATTCGATGGAAAAATATAAATGGAACTTACGATGCCATAGATATTGAAATCGTAAAAATCATGAAAACAGATGTTCCTTCTCTCGATAATAATCAAATTTGGATAGATTTTGATGAATTGCAACAAATGATGAAAACTCAAAATTTTGCTACAATAATTGTTTTAAAAGATTCAGAAATAGCATCAAATATTAAAGAGGGGTGGATTTTTAAAAGTAGAGATTATCTACTCAGCGACTTAAAAAATTTAGTCCGGATGAAAACGGTATCATCTTCCGTATTATATGGAATCTTGATTTTCTTATCTGTGATTGCAATTTTTGATACTCAAGTATTGTCGATTTTCAAAAGAAGAAAAGAAATGGGCACATTAATGGCACTTGGAATGACAAGAAAAAATTTGATTGCATTATTCACTTTAGAAGGTGCAATTCTTGGAATTTTCT
>JAOZMQ010000127.1 GCA_029934195.1 Candidatus Cloacimonadota bacterium
CTCTCACGAGAAATAAAACGGGTACGTTAAAACGAGTACGTTTTTCTGGGATTTTTTACTTTTCCTTTCCCGAAAACTGGGGTCATTCTTAAATCTATGAGGTCAGGTGTTCTGAATGTATTCTACTGTGTTATAGTTTCAGGTATTTGGACGGAATCTCATATCGTTTCAATAGGAGATTTGATGTAAAAAAGATAGTATCATAAAGGGGAAATGCTACTGCTCTCTAAATGGGAAATCGGGAAATAAAATGCCATTGACAGTACTATCAGGATGTTGAACACGTCATATAATATTAAGAGATTTTTACCGTTTTCCCAGATGAAATAAATTTATTCTTCGTTTTCATCAATTTTACATCCAATTATCCATCCATTTTTGAAACATATACAGAGTCCATAGAGGTTTTCTATGGTCAACTTTTCCAGAAAAATGTTGTGAAAGTAAGTTTTGAACGAACTTCTCAGAAAAGTAACCATCTCGCTTGATTCTTTCTTTACTTAAAGTATGCTTAAAATCATCTTTCAATTCATGATTTATCCACTTTGTGAGAGGGATTCCAAAACCTTTCTTTTTTCGATAAAGAATTTCATGTGGTAATCTGTTTTCCAAAGATTTTTTAAGAATATACTTTCTATTAGTTCCCTTCAACTTTAATTTCATTGGGATAGAATTAGCAAATTCTGCAAATTTTACATCAAGAAAAGGAGTTCTTGCTTCAAGAGAATTCATCATACTTGCCCTATCGATTTTAACCAAAATATCATCAGCAAGATAATGTTTTTGATATGAATAAGCAATCTGAGTTAAAGTATCACTTTCAGAATGTTTATTTATATCTATAATTGAAAACGGATTAGAGTTTAATGCAATATCTTGATTTTGCTCTGAATATAATTCAGATAATGAATCAGGAGAAAATGCTCCAAGCCATAATTGATTACGTATTAAAGGTTGATTATTAACTCCATCTAAAAAGTGTTTTAGTTTGAAATCAAAGCTCATATTTTTTGATGAAACCGGTATCATATTTGCAAGAGGAGATATTAAATACTTGTGAAGAAATTTAGGAATAGTTTCATAATAATCTGCCCAAAAATGAGCCAGAAATGGATCATATCCGGCGAAAAGCTCATCTCCACCATCTCCACCAAGAGCTACTGTAACAAATTCATGTGTGAATTTTGATAATAAATAAGTAGGAACAATTGAAGCATCAGCAAAAGGTTCATCAAGTTTTTCTAAAATTTCCGGCAAAATTGATACCATTTTCTGAGGATCTAAAATTTGTTCATGGTGGTCAGTTCGGAAAATTCTAGCAACTTTCCGTGCATAATTTGTTTCATCAAAGGATTTTTCCTTAAAACCAATTGAAAAAGTCTTAATCTTTTTACTATCAATCATTTCAAAAAGTAAAGCAACAATAGCACTCGAATCTATGCCACCACTTAAAAATACACCAAGAGGAACATCACTCATTAATCTTTGCTCAATTGATTCTTTCAATAATCTAATCAATTCATTTTGGATTTCAATCTGGCTCAAATTTGCTATTATATTATTGTATTTATTGAAATTTATTTCCCAATATTTTTGAGATTCTAAAGCTGATATTTTATTGTTTTTAAAAGAAATCCTTTTGAAATGTCCTTGAGGAATTTTGTGAATATTTTTAATAATACTGAAAGGAGTTGGAACATATTCAAAACATAAATATTTATTCAAACTTAGCAAATCAAGTTCTTTTTTTATTGATGGATTTTGTAGAATTGATTTTAATTCAGAAGCAAAGCATACTTCATTTTCATCAACATAAAAATATAATGGTTTTTGCCCAAATCTATCACGTGCAAGAATCAATTCTTCTTTCTCTGAATCCCAGATGGCAACAGCAAACATTCCATTTAGTTTTTCAAAAACCTTTATTCCAAATTCTTGATAAGCATAGATAAAAACCTCAGTATCAGTTGTAGATTTGAAGTTGTATCCTTTTAATAATAAGTCTTTTTTTATTTCTAAATAATTATATATCTCTCCATTAAATGTGATCCAGATTTTGTTATCAATGCTACTCATTGGCTGATGTCCGGCTTGAGAAAGATCAATAATACTTAATCTTTTTTGCCCAAAACCAATTTTATTTTTTTTATGGGCAAAAATCTCAATTCCAGAATCATCAGGACCTCGATGAGACATTACTTCTATCATATTTTCTAAAATTTTATGGTTAAAATCTTTATTTGAAACAATACCAGCTATTCCACACATATCAGAACCTCTTTACTATTTTAAGTACGACTTAAATATATTATAAATCTTTGACTATCTACAATCTATACAATTTTTAAGTCAAATTGAGATAGCTAAGTAAAATTACTTATTTTTTTCTACAATTTTTTTTCTTTCTGAATTATTTTTTCAACAATAAAATAATCTTTTTTCTGTCCTTCAAAATAAATTCTCATCATAATTTCACCAAGTAAGCCCATAACAACGACTTGAAAACTTGTCAACGTTAATATCCCAAAGAGAATTAATACAGAATCAAATGAAAATGGGAATTTATCGCCAAAAATCAATTTTGCAATTAAAATCAGTCCAAGAAAAACATTTCCCCAACTAAACATTTTTCTTGCAATCTTACCAAAGAATTGAATTGGTCTTGTTAAGGAATCTGAGAAAAATCTTACTACTAATAAATCCAAAATAACTCGTGGAACTCGTGACAAATTATACTTTGCATTTCCATGAATTCTCGGATGATGATGAACAGGAATTTCAGCGACCTTAACTCCAAGCCATGCAGCAAACACTGGAATAAATCTGTGCATTTCACCATAAAGATGGATATTTTTTGTAATTCCTCTTTTGTATGCTTTTAGAGTACATCCAAAATCATGAAGCTGAATTTTTGTTCCTTCAATTAATTTATTGATAATCATATTTGCAATTTTAGAAGGAATTTTTCGCGATAGATTTTTATCCTGACGATTTTTCCTCCAGCCATTTACCAGATCGTAGCCTTCAGCCATTTTTTCTAATAGAAGAGGAATATCTGCTGGATCATTTTGTAAATCTCCATCCATTGTAATGATCACATTTCCATGTGCATATTTGAAACCAGCACTTAAAGCAGCGGTTTGACCATAATTTTTTCTGAATTGAATAATTTTAACTCGTTCATCAGTGTTACTAATTTCTGTCAATTTTTGTAAACTTGTATCAGTTGAGCCATCATCAATAAAAATAATCTCGTAGTTTTGTTTCAATTCATTAAGAACATTCTTTAATTTTTTATACAAAATCGGAATATTTTCTTCTTCATCCATAATGGGAACAATAATTGATAATTCTTCCGTATCCTGTGGTAATTTAGTTTCAAAATCTTGAAGTATTTTGAGTGGAGTAATTTCAAATATTTTTCCTGAAAATTCAAGATTAATATGCTCTTTTTTTAATATGATAGAATTATTTTCCAAATACTCGTTTAATTTTTTCTTCAATTCTTTTATTTCAATATGAGACGAATTCTCAGATATTAATCTGCCAATAATGGTTTTGGCAGAAGCTATATCTTCCTTTGCTATATAAACATATCCAAGATTTATCTTTGGTACTAAATAATCTGGAGCAATTTCTAAAGATTCTAATAAAAGATCAATTGCACTTTCATAATCTTTCAAATTGAAATACATTACTCCAATATCATTCATCAACTCAAAATTTTCCGGTTCCAATAATAATGCTTGTTTAAGTATTTTAATCGCTTCTTTAAAATTTCCTTGTTCATTGAGTACTAATCCGTAATTGTATAAGAATTTAAAATTTTCAGGTTGAAGTTCAATTTCTTTTTCCAATTCAGCGTTAATTTTTTCAAAATAATTTACTAATTTATAAACTGAACCTAAAACAGAATGAATTTCCGCTTTACTTCCATCAAGTTGGGAAGCTTTTTCCCAAAGTTTAATTGCTTCATCAATATTTTTTTCTCTAAACTGTTTCATTCCAAGCTCAAAATTATGTTCATAGGAACTTAGATTTTTACCGTAATGATTAATTTTTTTCTCCATTATTTAATCCTTAATAAAAAAAGCCTTAAGATTTATTCATACTCACAGGAATCTTAAGGCTTTCAGTATAGTGTTTTACCATTTCTTACACTTCCATGTGCTTTTTTCTTCGATCCCTGAAGATAGGAGTTTCACAATAAAAAATCTCGTTATAAAGCAATCTTTAGATAAAAAATTCTCTCAAGTATTTTCCATTATGAAGACTCTCACGAAATAATACACTATTATTATTTTCAATTATAAATATATAAAGATGGTAGAAATATCTGTGCCAAAAAATTGTTTATAAAAAAAATGTTTTGCATAAAAGACTTTTTTATCGTTGCTCAATATTTTTTTAAAAAAAACTGGATAAAAAAAATGATATTAAAAAATTTGTAAAAAAATAATTAAAAATGAGGTAATTATGAATTTATCAAAACGTGCTGTTGATATTCAAGCTTCTCCAATTAGAAAGCTTATGCCTTTTGCAAATGAAGCAAAGAAGAATGGAACTCACATTTATCATCTCAATATTGGTCAGCCTGATATTGAAACTCCTCAAAAAATGTTGGATGTATATTCAAATTATGACAGTAAGGTTCTTGCTTATGGACCTTCCGAAGGATTGGATTTATACCGAAAAAATCTTGTGAAATATTATAAAAAACATGAAATAAATATTTCAAAAGAAGATATTATTGTTACTACTGCCGGATCCGAAGCAATTATATTTGCTATGTTAGTTACCTGTAATGAATCAGATGAAATAATAGTTCCAGAGCCATTTTATACAAATTATAATGGGTTTGCATCAATTAGTGGAGTGAAATTAATACCATTGACAACTTATGCAGAGCAGGGATTTTCATTACCTGATAACAACAAAATTGAAGAATTGATTACGGATAAAACAAGAGCTATTATGTTGTGTAATCCTGGTAATCCGACCGGAGCAGTTTATCCAAAAGAAGAGATAGAAAGATTATGTGGGATTGCAAAAAAAAATAACCTTTTTATCATTTCTGATGAAGTCTATAGAGAATTTGTTTATGATGGATTGAAACATGCGAGCATACTTGATATCCACGGAATGGAAGATAATGCAATAATGGTCGATAGTATTTCCAAAAGATACAGTGCGTGTGGAGCAAGAATTGGCTGTTTTATTAGTAGGAATAAATCGATAATGGACTCTGTTCTTAGATTTGCTCAAGCAAGATTATGTCCTCCAACAATTGATCAATTGGCAGCAAATGCTTGTATTGACATCGAAGAAGAATACTTCAAAACAATTATAGAAGAATATGATAAACGGCGAAATGTCGTTTTCAATGAAATCCAAAAAATAAAAAATGTTGTTTGTGTTAAACCAAAAGGTGCTTTTTATATTATAGTCAAACTTCCAATTGATGATGCTGAAGATTTTGCAAAATGGATGTTACAAGAATTTCGTTTGAATAATGAAACTGTTATGTTTGCACCGGCAGAAGGATTTTATGCAACTAAAAATCTTGGAAAAAATGAGATCAGAATTGCTTATATCCTTAATGAAAATGATCTTAAAAAAGCGATGAAAATTTTTCAACAAGGATTAGCTGAATATCTAAAAAAATAATGAATTTTTAGGGTAGTTTTTTCTACCCTTTTACTTTTATTTCTGCCAAAACAGCCCGATGATCTGATAAATGATCCGGTATGGTTTTATATTGTACAAACTCCAATTCTTTAGAAATTAGAATCCAATCTAATCTTTTGTTTGATTTAGGAAATGTAATAAGTTTATTTTCTGGTTTATAAATAGATAGATTTAATTCGCTTGTAATTTTATGTAGAACGGAATTTTGATATTTCCAATTGCAATTAAAATCACCCATAATGACAATCGGATTTTTATCATTCTTTAGATGATTAATTAGAATCTCAATTTGTTTAAACCTTATTTTTTTTCGCACAGGATCCAAATGTAAAGAAACTACTTCGATAACTATTGTTTTATTCAGTTGAAATGTTCCCCTTACATAACCTTTAGGAAATAATATTTTAGAAGTATCAAATAAAAATGATTTTGGATTATTGATTTTTTTCTTAGAGAGAAGAGCTGTTCCATAATTCATAAACATTCTGGTAACATGTTGCCCTTGTAAAAAATAACTATACTTAGTTTTTGATGATATATATTCAATATGATCAAAATGTCGTGAATATTTGGAATATCCGTCTGCTTCCTGTAATCCTATAATTACTGGATTTTCCCTTCTAAACATTTTAGCAATTTCATCTAAATTATTCTTTAATACTTTTTGCTGAAGTGTCATTTGTTGAGATATTTTTTTACGTGCATGAGCAATATTCATAGTTATAACTTTGAATGTTAAATCAGAAATCTTTTTGCTATTTTTCATTACAAATACCTCATAATTAAATTTTTATACTCTAATAGATATTATTTAATACTTGAACGAAAAGGATAAAAGCCACTGATTGCACGGATTTAAAAGAATAAATTCTTATTAAAATCTTATTAATAATGGATGAATAGAGGAAAAATTTAAAATCATCCTAATATTTGTAATTTCTCGTCTATTATTTATTCTCTTAAATCCGCTTAACTCTGCGTAAATCCGTGGCTTATCCTTTTTCGTTTACGTACTATTTAATACTGTGTCAAGTCAAGTTTGATGCTTGACTAAATTCTTGGAGAAAATGGATTCTTTGACTTTGAAACATATTTGGCACTTATTATTTATCACGAATTATCTCCATTATCTCAACTTTGAGAGCTTTTTTTACCGGATAAATCGTAGTCAAAAAACTAATTGTCAAAACGACAAATGGAACAATTAAAAAATCAAGAAGCCGTATGTCAATTGGAATAGTTTTTAGCGGATAACCAGCAATTGGTATTTTGATAAATCCATAATGAAATTGTGTGATTAATAATATAAAAGCTAATAATAATCCAATAATTAAGCCAATAATACCAATAAGCATTCCAGAAAAGGAAAGAATTTTAACAAGATCTTTATCCGTAGTTCCTAACGATTTCAAGACACCAATTTCTTTCTTCTTTTCTACAACTAATTTAATAAAATTTCCGGTCATATTAAACGAAGGTATAATAAACATTAACGATAAAACAAGAAACATTACAGCTTTTTCCATCTTGATAGCATTGAATAAATTTGCTTCAAACTCACTCCAATTCTCAACTAAATATTTGTTGTTTAAAATTTTCTTAATTTCTTTTGCTGTTTTGTAAGAATTCTGACTATCAAAAGTAGTGACTTCTATTAAATCAATTTTGTTGTTAAATCCAGTAAAATATTGAGCATTTTTTAATGAAATATAAGTAAAAATTCTATCATATTCCGGCATGCCAGAACGGAAAATTCCAATAACTTTAAATTTTTTAGTCTTTGGTAGTAAACCAAAAGGTCCGGGAACTGTTCCAATTGGCGAAGAAATATTTATAAATTCTCCAACAGTTGCAGAAAGAGTTAAAGCCAAATCAAACCCAATAATAATTCCATCATCATTAAGAGATTCAGTATCAGGTGAGCCGATCCGAATTTGCGAGAGAAGGTCTGTCACAGAAACTTGCTTGTCTAATTCGATTCCATAAACAATAGAGGATGAGATATTGTTTTTCTTTTGAGTCATCAATTCAATTTTAGAAACAGGTGAAGCTCCTTTTACCGATGGCAGATTCTGTATATCCTTAATGATTTTATCGTAATTTGATATTGGAGAATAATCAGGATTTGTTATTCTTATTTCTGCTTTTGAGCCAATAACACGTTTCATCATATCTTTATCAAAACCATTCATTACAGAAGAAACAACAAGAATAGAAAAAACTCCAAGAATAATACCAATTAAAGAAAGCATATTGGAGAATGAAAAGAGAAATTTGTTTCTACTTTTTAGATAGCGTAAAGCAATGGTAAGGTGAAAATTCATATAAGATTCCTTAATACTTCCTAATTATACTTTTCT
>JAOZMQ010000128.1 GCA_029934195.1 Candidatus Cloacimonadota bacterium
CAATTGCATTATCATTGATAAATAGTATCTGAACGATGCCACTTCTATGAAGCTGGAAATAAATAATTTCCCAATTAATCTTTCTTCATGAATTTCTGTTCTTCATGGTTAAAAAATTCATTTCGTTCAGATACTATTTACAGAATTAGCGAAAAAAGAAATCTATGAGGTCAGGTGCTCTGAATTTCTCTTGTGGCGGCTGGTGATAGCTTCGCTTCCACTATCCCGAATAGAATAATCCGAAGGATTTTTAATGTTTCAGCGATAGCTTTTAATCTATCGGAAATAAAAAAGGCGACAATTCGTATTGTCACCTTCGATTTTGTAATGCAAACATCTTGTTTGCGAATATCAATCTTAAATTCGGAACTCCATTAAAAGGGAGCTGAATTTATTATAGATTAAACTATTATTACCATAATTCCAATGCTTCATTCAGCATTGCAATAGTTTGTTCTTCCTTGTATCCAAGTTGTTGCATTGCACCGGATGGACAAACCGCCGCACAACTACCGCACCCTTTACATAATGCAGAATTAATATAGGCATATTCTTTTCCATTCAGCCAAATTAACTCAGGTGCATCGTATGGGCATACAGAAACACACATACCACAACCGGCACATAAATCCCGATCTACAACCGCAATATTTGCTTCTGACATATATTCATTAGAGGATATTATTGAACAAGCTCTTTCTGCAGCACCTTTTGCCTGTGAAATACTATCTTCCATACCTTTAGGAGAATGAGCTAATCCGGCAAGGAAAAGACCTTCAACGGAAAAATCAACAGGTCTAAGTTTAACATGAGCTTCCATAAAGAATTTATCTTCATTTAATGGAATCTTCAACATTTGAGATAAAACTTCTACATCTTCTCTCGGTTCAATTGCCTGAGAAAGAATTATTCTTTGTGGATTAATACAAATATCAGTTCCAAGAACATGGTCTCGAACTCTTAAAATAAGGTTATCTTCATTGAAAATCATTTTCTTATCATCAATTTCAATAACTGGTTTTTGATCTTCAGTATATCGAATAAAAATAATTCCCTCTTCACGAGCTTGTTGATAATATTTTTCGTAAAATCCAAAAGTCCTCATATCGCGGTATAAGATCATTATGTCCATTTTTGGATTAATCTTTTTTAATCTTATGGCATTTTTTACAGCTTGTGAGCAACAAATCCTTGAGCAATATGGATGATTTTCGTCACGAGAACCAACACATTGAATAAAAACAGTTCTCTTTATTTTCTTGTAATTATCTTCACTTTCTTCAAGCTCTGTTTCAAGCTCTCTTTGAGTAATAACATTTTTCAAACTATCGTAATAATACTCATTTGGTTTTGATTCCTTGGCTCCAGTTGCAATAACAATAACCCCATGAAGATATTCTAACTCTTCTTCATTTCTAACCATAGAAGTTTTGAAATTTCCAATATATCCTTCAATACCAGTAATTTTTGAGTTCAGGAATACTTTAATCAAAGGATGGTCTTCAATTTGATCTTTTAATTCCTGAAGATAATCTGGAACTCTTTGACCATCAAGTGTATAAAATAAGCCATTGAGATTACCACCAAGTTCTGTCTCTCTTTCAACAAGAGCACATTCAAAACCCTGATTAGCAATTGATAAAGCACTTGTCATTCCAGCTAAACCACCGCCAATAACGAGTCCTTTTTGAGTAACATGAAGGGCTACTGAGTGCAGTGGTTCTTGTAATCTGGATTTTGCAACAGCAATTTTAATCAGTGTATTTGCTTTATCGGTTGCTTTTGCAGGTTCTTTTTTATGAACCCAGCTACATTGATTTCTAATATTTGCCATTTCAAAGAGATGTGGATTTAAACCAATTTCACGTAATGTTTCCTGAAACAAGGCTTCATGCGTACTTGGAGAACAAGATGCAACGACAACTCTATTCAATTTGTGTTCAATTATTTTTTCCTTCATTACTTGTTGAGTATCTTGTGAACAAGTAAAAAGATTATCAGTAGCATAAACAACATTTGGCAAACTTTTTGCAAAATCGACTGCAGTTGGAATATCAACAACACTACTAATATTTATACCGCAATGACATACAAAAACTCCAATTCGTGGTTTCTGTCCAGAAACATTTAATTCAGTAGGATAAACTTTTTCTGAAATTTCGGTACCTCTAACTTCGGACAGAATTTCTGCACTTTCAGCTACAGCACCAGATGATTGCGTTACAGTTTCAGGAATATCTTTTGGAGAAACTGCCGGACCACAAACAAAAACTCCCGGTCTCGATGTTTTAATCTGAGAGATTCCAACATGGTCAATAAAACTAAATTCATTTAATCTGGCATTAAGACTTTCTGATAAATTCTGAATTGATTTTTGTGGATGTAAACCAACTGATAGTACAACTAAATCAAATTCTTCGATAGTTACTTTTCCTTTTTCGGCAGCATAATATAACTCAAGATTTTTAGAATCTGCGATTTCTCTTATTTTACCAATTCTTCCTCTTTTGAAATTAATTCCAGCATCTTTCGCCTTATCATAATACTTATCAAAATCCTTTCCGTGAGCTCTAATATCCATAAAAAATATTGTAGGTTCAACAGTAGAAACATGTTCTTTGGCAATTATTGCCTCTTTCATAGCATACATACAACAAACAGAAGAACAATAAGGCATATGGGAATCTTCTGTTCTTGAACCAACACATTGAATCCAAGCAATTTTACGAGGAACTTCCCCATCACTTGGACGTTGCAGATGTCCTTCAAATGGACCAGAAGCTGCCAACACACGTTCAAACTGAATACTTGTCATCACATTTTTATATCTGCCAAAACCATATTCATGCATTTCAGTAGGGTCATAAGTATCAGCTCCTGTGGCAATGATTACTGATCCAATTTCAATAGCTACTTTTTCCGGCATCATATCATGTATAATTGCCCCTGCTTCGCATACTTCTACGCATTGAAGACAACTTGAACAAATTCCACAATCAAGACATCTTGAAGCTTCTTTTCTTACTTCTTCTTCCGTATAACCAAGTTCTGTTTCATCAAAATTTCCAATTCTTTTAGTAGCTTTTTGTGATCTCATTACAGTTCGTTTTTCTTCTGGCACATATGTTTGGTATTCTCTTGCAGGTAATAATTTCTTTTTCTCTCTTCCTGAGCTAATATCAGCCTTTCTAAGAAATCTATCTATCGAAATAGCAGCTTCTGATGCTTGTCCAACCGCTTCTACAACGGAAGCAGGCCCAAGTACCACATCACCACCAGCAAAAATATCCTTAATATTTGTCTGATATGTCAATGAATCTGTTTTTATCGTATTCCACGAAGTAGTATTGACTTCGGATTTTTCTAATAAATTTAGATCAGATGTCTGAGAAACTGCAACTAACATATTATCAAAACTTTCTGTAAATTGCTCGCCGGTAGGTTTAGGTCTTCTTCTTCCACTACTATCCGGTTCTCCGAGTTCCATCTTATCAAAAAGAATTGAACTTATTTCTCCATTTTCTCCATTTACTTTAACAGGATTTGTCAGAAAACGGAATTTTACACCTTCTTCGGCTGCATCTCTAATTTCATGCGATTCTGCCGGCATTTCTCTTCTAGTTCTTCTATAGATTAATGTAACATCAGCACCTAATCTTATGGCGGTTCTGGCACAATCTATAGCTGTATTTCCACCACCTACAACTGCAACTTTTTTACCTATTAATTTTTGCTCATTTACATAAACGTTTTTAAGAAAATCAATACCACCAATAACACCTTTTAGTTCTTCACCTTCGACTCTTAATGCTTTACTTACTTGTGCTCCAATTGCAATGTAAAAAGCTTTAAATCCTTGAGCCCTAAGTTCATTTAATTTTTCTTCACTGTTGATATTTACATTTGTTTTTAACTCAACGCCTTCTTTTACGATTTGTTCAATTTCCCAATCCAATTCATCTCTAGATAATCTATATGGCGGAATACAAGATCTCATCATTCCGCCAGCTTTCTCATCTTTCTCAAAAACAGTAACTTTATATCCTTTTTGAGCAAGATAGAATGCACAAGTTAAACCAGCAGGTCCACCACCAATAACTGCGACTTTTTCTCTATTCTGTACAACAGCATCCTCTTTTTTATCCATTTCATCATGGTGAGTATGTACATAATCAGCAATGAATCTTTTTATAGAAGCAATAGCCAATGGATCATCATATTCGCCTCTTCTACAATCAGTTTCACAAGGATGGAAACACACTCTACCACAAACGGAAACAAAAGGATTATTTCTGCGAATAAGATTATATGCTTCTTTGTATTTTCCCTCTGCTACAAGTGCAATATATCCTTGAACATGAATCCCAGAAGGACAAGCTAATTGACAAGGTGCAGTTTTATTTTTATCAATGACAAATGCATTGGGCGATGCTTGTGGATAAGGTTTATAAATAGCTGTTTTCTCTATAAGATTTTCATCAAAAATCGATACTGTATTAACAGGACAAACTTCTGCACATTCGCCACAACCAGTACATTTCTCAAGATCTACAAATCTGGGCTTTTTATAAATATCTGCAACAAAATTACCAACATCACCTTTAAGAGAAATTAATTCAGAATTTGTTAATAATTCAATATTAAGATGTCTTCCACATTCAACTAATTTTGGCGAGACAACACACATCGCACAATCATTTGTAGGAAATGTTTTGTCTAATTGAGCCATTTTTCCACCAATAGCTGGTGATTCTTCTAACAAATAGACTTTGAAACCTGAATCAGCAAGATCCAGAGACGATTGAATACCGGCAATACCTGCACCGATAACCATTACAGAACCAATTTTCTTATTTTCCATGCACTATAACTCCTCAATTGAGAATCTTGAGAAAAAAGTTCTATTTACTTTTAGAATCTATTTTCCGTTCAGCTCTGATTCTCTTTCTTATGGCAAAATCCTTTTATTATATTTCTTAATTTTTCATTTAATAATTATTTATGATTTTTTTGAAGAAAAGAAAAAGAACTCATTCTTTTCTTCAAAAAAACAAGGGAACACAATTGTTCCCTCATATAAATTTTACTCTACAGGATTTGTTGTATCAGAATCCCACTCGTAATAAGCACCATCAAAAACTTTTACATTTTTGAAATCTAAAACTGAAGTAAGAGCCATATAGAAAATACCTGCTCTGACAGCTGTTCCACAATAGACAATTACCTCTTTATCAGCAGTAATCCCATTATCTGTGACGATTTTAGAAATTTCTTCTTTAGATTTGATTGTACCATTTTCATTAATAACTGTTTTATATTCAATGTTAATTGCACCCGGAATATGACCTCTTCTTTTCAATTTTTCATCTTCTTCAGTTCCATCATATTCTTCTTTACTTCTTACATCAATTAATACAATTCCTGGTTTTTTTAGGTTAGATTTGACATAAGGCATTGTAGCAATTTTTGATTCATCAACTGCCACTTTAAATTCAACAGCAGTAACTGATGTAGCTTTTTTAGTTACAGGTTTTCTACCTTTCATCCAACCTTTAAGATGACCATCTAAAAGATTTACATCTTTAGCACCTAAGTATTCAAAAATCCAATATAATCTACCTGCTAATTTATTCTTACCATCATCATAGATAATGATTTTACTATCGGCTGAAATGCCTTTTTCACCAAAAATTTTGGCTATTTCTGCAGGAGATTTTAGCATTGACTCAACACCTGTTGTTTTGTATAAATCCTTGTGATAAATATTTACAGCATTTTTTATGTGTTTTTTATCATAATCTGCTTTATCTCTCGCTGAAACTATAATTGCTTTACCACTTTTTGATAATTTTGCAGCTTCTTTTACTGAAATTATTCCAGCATTCAATAAAGATGTTGTTACTGCTATTAGCAGTAAAATATAGATTAGTTTTTTCATTATTATCTCCTTTAGAATTTAACCTGAAGTTGCATTAATATTTCATCATTGGCTACTTCATTACCTTCTTCTGCTTTATAGAGATAATTTAACTGAAGTCTTGTCCAATCATTGAAAAAATAATTAACTCCAAAAGTTATAATATCAGAAGCATCATCATCTGTGTCTGTATTAGGATCATAATTTTCATATTTAATAACCGGTTGAATATTATACTCGATTAATTCTTCCAAATTGTACATTGCTTGAAACCAATAACCACTACGATTTACTGAGCCTACGTGCACCTGCACGGGATCGTCACTTCAGCCACCACCAGTAGTATATGAGCCTGTATCTTCTCCAGCAATATATTCAGCTTGTACTAAGAAATTTGAATAATCAATTTGAAATTCTGCTCCAAATCTGGTTCTTTCATCTTCATCAGCGTCAACAAGTTGTGGAGTAACTGTATAGTTTTGATAACTTCCACCAAGCTTGAGAAAACTTAAAGGTGAGAAAACTGCTCTTCCGGAAAAGGCTTTGTTTTCATTATCATCTTTTTCATTGAAATTTGAAGCGTTTGTAAATGAAAAAGCATAATTCAAGTACTCTTTATATTTACCTTCAAATAAAATTCCCATATCACGTTGTGGATTAATAAGCTCATTTACAACCATAGAACGTCTCACAGTATGTAATCCCTGACAAGGAGTGTTCAATTCTAAACTAAATGGAGATTTGAACTGTCCCATAGAAATACTTGCGTAAGGTGAAAATCGTGAGTAAGTTATAAATCCGTCCAAAAGATATGGACCATCTTTAAATGCACTAAATTCATACATAATATAATAACTAAAATCATAAGGGATATTACCAACAACACCTAATCTTGCTCTGTTGAAAGTAAAACTATTTTCATTATCTTCTTCATTGAACTGGTATTCATATTGTGATTGAAGATAACCAACCACATTTACACCTTCCTCTGAAGATGCTTCCATACAGCCACCTGCATAAATGGAAATAAAAACCATCTGTAATATGATGAGTAGGACAATTTTTTTCATTTTTTCTCCATAATATTGGAGCAAGTATTTACTTGCTCCATTTAATTGATTTAAAGAGTAGGGGCTACATACACTTCTTCACCGTTAACAGTTTGGAAGTATCCATAATTAAGCTCACTTGCAGAATTAGCACCGTGCCAGGATTTTGCAGGTATTGTTTCGCCAATAATACCATTTGCACCATACAATAAACTTTTTGCATTTTCATATCCGAGTACATTTAACCAACAAGTAATAAGAGCAGATGTCTGACCAGTATAGCAATATGTAATTAAAGTAGTAGCATTAGGATCAAGATTATTTAAACCTGCAAGACTTAGATTCTCATTGATTCTATAAGCTCCTTCAATATGTCCATAAGTATTCCAAGAATCTTCTGACCAATAATTATTAACAAAATAATTCTGAGGATTTGCTAATACATCCGCATTAGTCTGAGTCCAAGGTAATGTAAGAATTGCATTAACACGTTCTGCAAGAATTTCAGCACCATCTTCAGAATCTGCTGAAATTGAAGGATAATCAAAGGTAGTTGTAGCAGCTGGATCACCTGTCGTTTGCCAATCAGCATGTATAGTTGTAGCAGCATTTGTTTCCCATTTTGTATTAAAGGTTGCATTCCAACCACTCATACCCCATTTCAAGCTAAATGCATCAGAGTAACCGCTTAATCTAAGTGCAGTAACTGCTCTCGCAGCTGTTTGTCCAGTATAGCATACAACCATAATTGTACCTTGAGCTTCTGCAGCAGTAGTTAAAATATTTGCTAACGTAGAATTTACAGCATTTTTAATATGTCCAGCTTCAAAATCTACAGCAGAACGAAGATCAATAACACTATAACTTACCGCAAAAGAATCTACAGCTGTGGGAGCAACACCTGCATTTGTAACAGATCCACCTTTGACCCAACCAGCACTAATATTTGATAAATCTAAGTTATTAGCAGCCATATAATCTTGTAATATTTCAAATTCATTAACAACTGGATCAGTAGAACTTTCTTTACAACTCACCATAAACA
>JAOZMQ010000129.1 GCA_029934195.1 Candidatus Cloacimonadota bacterium
GGAACAAGAACTGACAATAGGAATGCTCAAGGCAATAGACCAAATTATCAAAATTCTCAGGGAACAAGAACTGATAACAGAAATCAGTTTAACAAATATTCTAATGATAATCGACCAAGATATAATTCTAATTCATCAGAAAGAAGACCATATAATAGTACAGCAAGACCAGCTGGTAATTTTCAGAGAAATAGTTCGGATTCTTCAAGTAAAAGTTTTGGTAGAAAACCAGTTAATTCCTTTAGACCTAAACCCACAACTCTAATAAAATCAACTGAAAAACCTTTTGAAGGAAGAAATCTGGAAAAAAAGAAAGTTACTTCAAAATATGAACAACAAAATAAACACCTTAGTGCAAAATTGAAGTTTATGAAAAAAGGTAAAGGTAAAAAGAAGCATCTTATACCTACTGAGATTGAACAAGCCGAGATTACAAAAAATATCAAAGCAACTCTTTCTAGTTCCAATAAAAAGAAAAAATATAAAAAAGAAGAGAAGCAAACTGTTGCTATAGATACAAAAATTGTAATCAGTGAATTTACTTCTGTTAGTGAATTAGCTAAACTTATGGGAATTCAAGCGACAGATATTATTGGTAAATTCTTCGGTTTAGGTCAAATGGTAACAATAAACCAGCGACTTGATAAAGATTCTCTTGAAATGATTTGTAGTGAATTTAATTTTGATGTTACCTTCCAAGAAGAATATGGTACAGAAATTTTGGAAGAGAATAAAGAGCAGTTTGCTAATATTGAAGAAATCGATAGACCGCCAATAGTAACTATTATGGGACATGTTGATCATGGAAAAACTTCAATTTTAGACCATATTCGTTCAACAAATGTTATTGCTGGTGAAGCAGGTGGAATTACACAACATATTGGAGCTTATCAAGTAGAGATCAACGAAAAGAAAATAACTTTCTTAGATACTCCCGGACATGAAGCTTTTACTGCTATGCGTGCTCGTGGTGCAAATATTACAGATGTTGCTATAATTGTTGTTGCTGCAAATGATGGCGTAATGCCACAAACAAAAGAAGCAATTGACCATGCAAAAGCTGCTGATGTTTCTTTAATTGTCGCAATTAATAAAATAGATTTACCGGAAGCAAATGTCGAGAGAACAATTGCTAATCTTGCAGAACAAAATGTTTATCTTGAAGGTTATGGAGGTGAAGTTCTTTGGACACAAACCTCTGCAAAAACAGGTGAAGGTATTGATGATTTACTCGAATTAGTTCTTCTTGCTGCTGAAATGAAAGAGCTTAAAGCAAAAAAAGATATTCCGGGTAAAGGTGTGGTTATTGAAGCTAAAATTGATTCCAGAAAAGGCGTTATAACAACTATTCTTCTTCAAGAAGGAACAATGAAAAAAGGTGATAGCATTGTTTGTGGTGCAACTTATGGAAAAATCAGACAGCTTGAAAATGAACGATTTGTTAAAATTAAGGAACTTTATCCTTCCGAAGTTGCTATTGTTTATGGATTGAGTCAGGTTCCAAAAGCTGGGGATATTATCAATTGTGTAAAAGATGATAAAATTGCGAGATCTATTAGTTCTGAAAGACAACTTATTCGACATGAAAGAGAAAAATTCCTTTCTGGAACTAACCTTGCCAATCTTTTTGACAAAATTAAAGAAGACCAAATGACTGATTTGAATCTAATTGTAAAATGTGATACTGATGGATCAGTTGAAGCTTTGTGTGATTCTTTCCAAAAGCTTTCAAATGATGAAGTAAAAGTCAATATTATTCACCGCTCTGTTGGTGGTATTATTGAAGCTGATGTCCATCTTGCTACAGCTTCAAATGCTGTAATCGTTGGTTTTCATGTACGTGCAAATAATCAAGCAAGAAAACTTGCAGAAGATTCTCATATTGAAATTAAACTCTATTCGATAATCTATGATGCAATTCAAGATGTAAAATTAGCTATTAATGGACTTCTCAAACCTGAATTTGAAGAAAAATATCTCGGAACTGCAGAAGTTAAGCAATTATTTAAAGTAAAGAAAATTGGAACAATTGCCGGTTGTGCAGTTGTTAAAGGCAATATTACCAGAACCGCTCTTATACGTCTTTACAGAAATAATCTTGTGGTTCACGAAGGAAAAGTCTCTTCTCTTAAACATTATAGTGAAGAAGTAGATTTAGTAAAAGCAGGTACAGAGTGCGGTATTGGAATTGAAGATTTTAACGATATTAAAGAAAATGATATTATTGAAGCTTTCCAAATGGCAGAGAAAAAAAGAGAAATTTAATCTTATAATTATAGATAATAAGCGGCACAAATAGTGTCGCTTTTTCTTTATTTATTAATTAATTACTTATTAAGGGGAATGAAATGGCTTCCATTAGAATTCAAAGGCTGGAAAAAGAACTTTTAAAAATTTTTAATATTGTACTTACAAATAAAATTCGTGATAAAAAATTAAGTTGGGTAACGATTACAAGTGTAAAAGTTACACCGGATATGCAATACGCAAGAGTATTTTTTTCTTTTTTTGAATCCGGTTCTTCCCAACATACTATTAAAAAAGTACTGACTAAAAGCTCTGGTTTTTTTAAAAAAGAAATAGCTGCAGCTCATATAATGCGAACAATTCCAGAACTTACATTTATTTTTGACGAAACTGAGGAAAAAGCTCGGAATATTGATGCCTTATTAGAAAAGATAAGTTTAGAATCAAATGTTGTTGATTCAGAAGATGAAAGTTAAAAACAACAAAAGAAATAATGTTGAGTTTCTTTACCAACTCTAACTTATTTTTATACTTTTATTAATAAATTTATAATTATATATTGAGGAAAAATGAGAATAAAAGACATAAAATCATTCAAAAAAGTCTTGAACGAAGAGATTAATAAATATGCTACGATTGGACTATTAACACACATAAATCCTGATGGAGACGGATTCCCTGCTTGTCTCGCTTTTAAGAAAATTCTTGAAATAAGCGGTCATGAAGTTGATATTATTTTGGAGAACAAAGCTCCTGAAAATTATTCTTATCTTCAAGGAATTGAAAAATCAAAACCCTTTGAAAATTCTATGAATTATGAATTGATAATTTTACTGGATTGTCATGAGTTAAAGCGTGTTGGTAAATGTGATTTGTTAGTTAAACAAGCTAAAAAAGTCATTGCTATTGATCATCACCAAGAAAGAGATCTTATTGAAAACTCTATCACGTATATTGATTCAGATATTGTTTCAGCTGGAGGAATTATCTTTGAATTGTATCAAGAAGAAATTGATACTTATGAATTGAAAGAACAAAAATATATCGCTGATGCCTTATATACAACAATTCTAAATGATACCGATAATTTTGTAAATTCTAATACAGATAAAAAAACTTTTAAGATTTGCTCAAATTTATGTGAACTTGGTGCTATCCCTCAACAAATCTATAAATACTTTATCGCTGGAAAAACTCACGCCGAAGTGAAGTTTGTAGGAAATGTTCTTTCAACTATTGAGACTCGATCTAACGAAAAAATTATATTTATTGAATCTACTTTAAAAATGTTAGCAGATAATAATTTAACATCGGATTCATCATCAAAAATTTCACGTTATCTCAAAGGAATAAAAGGAGTTATTGCTTCGGCATTTTTTAGAGAAATTGGTGTAAATTCATATCGTGTAAGTTTGCGTTCAGAAGATATTAATGTTAATTCTATAGCACAATTGTTTGGTGGTGGCGGACATAATAAAGCTGCCGGATGTCAAATTGATGGGGATTTAATACTCATTAAAGATAAAATTCAGGAATTAATTGAAAAACAAATTAATGAATAATAAAGTACCTTTTGGAATTATTGCTATTGATAAACCGGAGAAATTAACTTCTTTTCAAGTTATATGGAATCTTCGCAAAATTACCGGCATAAAAAAAATTGGACATACTGGAACTCTTGATCCTTTTGCAACAGGTCTTTTACCAATTCTTATCGGTAAAGCAACGAGAATGAGTAATTATATTACTTCTCTTTCAAAAACTTATCGAACTGTTCTCAAATTTGGTATTAAAACAGATTCTGGAGATATAACAGGTAAGATTATTGAACAGCAAGAAGTTTCAGAAATAAAGGAAATTGCTCTCAAAAAATTAGTTACGGATATTCTTGAGATAAAAAGTCAGAAACCGCCAATTTTTTCAGCAATAAAAATCAATGGACAAAGAGCATATAAACTCGCGAGAAAAGGAGAATCGTTTGATTTAAAGGAAAGACCTATTAAAATTGAATCCTTTAAAATTATTGATTATCAACATCCTTTTCTCACTTACGAAGCAAAAGTAACCAAAGGAACTTATATCCGTGTTCTTTCACAGACTATAGCTGAAATGTTAGGTACTATTGCTACAACGACTGAATTAAGAAGAACAAATATTGATGATTTTTCTATTTCAAAAGCAATTGCGTTATCTGATTTGAATGCTGATAATTGGCAAAATTTTTTACTCCCAATTACATCAATGATGAAAGATTATCCTTCCATAATTCTTTCTGAGAATTTAAAAGTAGATTATCGCAATGGAATTTATATTCAGGTCGAGTCTGATGATTTTGATTTAGTGATTGTTAAAGATGCAAGAGAGGAAATTTGTGGTTTAGGGGTTGTTGAAAATAAAATCCTCAAACCAAAAACGGTATTGATATGATTAAATTTGGAGAAAAGGAATGTAGTTTTCAGCATGCAATTGTCACGATGGGAACTTTTGATGGTGTACATCTTGGGCATCAAAAACTATTAGAAAAATTGAGAAAACGAGCAGATAAAGTTGGCGGCGAAGCAGTTGTTCTAACTTATTATCATCATCCGTTGGAACAATTGCACAAAAAAACATTTCCATATTTATTAACAGAAAAAAAAAGAAAAGAAAAAATACTTAGAAATTTCGGTGTTGATTGTGTCGTTTATTTGAATTTTACCGAAAAACTTGCTACAATGACACCCGAAGATTTTATTCAAAAAGTACTGATTAACAAGCTTCATATTCGAGAAATTGTTGTTGGATATGATACACATTTTGGAAAAAACAGAAAAGGTGATTATAATTTATTAGTACAAAAATCTAAATATTTTAAGTATAAAGTTGAAGTCATTGAACCTTTTAAATTTGATAATGAAATTGTAAGCAGTAGTAAAATTAGAGAATTTATTCGTAATGGAAACATTTGCAAAGCAACAGATTTTATTGGTCGTGAATATTCAGTAAATGGAATTGTAAGGTCTGGGAAAAAGATTGGGAGAACTTTAGGTTTTCCAACGATTAATATTCAACCTGATGATGAACACAAATTAATCCCTAAGAACGGTGTTTATGCTACTAAAACAATTATTGATGGAATTGAGTTTTTTTCAGTTAGTAATATTGGATTTAGTCCTACTATCAATACAATCCATCAAAGAGAATTAGAGTCATTTATTATAGATTTTTCAGGTGAACTTTATGGTAAATATGTGGAATTGAAATTTGTAAAAAGATTGAGAGATGAAATCAAATTTGCCAATCGTTCTCAGTTAATTGAGGCGATTAAAAATGATGTTGCAGAAACAAACAGAATATTTGGTATATCAAATAGATTATGATTAAATTTACAAAACTATTTTGGAAATCTTTTAAAGACACCATCACATTTTTTTCAGAATCTAATTTAAAAGAATGGATAGTTTTGGTTTTTGTCGGTATGTTTTCCGGTTGGAATGGACTTCAGTTTTTATTATTTGAAGAACATTTATATTCACTATTAGATAGGCATTCTCTAATGCAATTCATAAAAGAAATATTCTTTGTTCATCAAATATTTATACCTCTTTTTCTTTACATAATTTTTTCCCTATTTCTATTTTCCATTATTATTCACAGTTTTGCAGAAAGTTATCTTTATTTGAAAATCAAAAAAATCCATACTAAAGAAACTAACAAAAAATCATTACCTATTTTAGGTACAAATTTATCTGTTTCAATTTTTTTCTCAATTAGTCTTGTTACTTTTCTATCAGTAACCTTATTCATGATTATTATTTTTATTTATCAGGTTTATCTTTCATTCAGACCGGGAAAAATCATTGAAATCTCAAAATTATTATTATTTCTAATTTCATCAACAACATTTATTTCAACTCTTTTATTATTTTTTATTATTGATTTTGTTCTTCCATTTATGGAAAGAGGTAAAAGTTTTAATCGAGCATTTTTGAAAGCATTGAAAATAGTTGCAAAAAAACAAAATGAATTTGTCTTATTTTATGCAATTCGTTTTTCTTCTGTTATTTTAAGTATTGGTGTTTACACAATTATTTATAAGAAATATATTGCTAACGTTATGAATATTGGAGTCTTAAAGTTAACAGGGATGCCGATATTAAGCCTAAAAACAATCTTTTCTACTATTTTTATTTGGGAAAATTTTTTGATTCTTCTCACTTTAATCAGTATCAATATTTTTTTTGGAATGTTTATATTTACAACTCTCAATATTCAGCAGAAATTCTTTATTCAGAGAATGTTTCTATCAAAATCAGGTAAAGCTTTAAAAATACAATCATCAAATGCTGATAATATTTTACAACAATTTGGTCTCAATAATTCTATAAAGGAAAAGAAATAAATGGATACTTTTGTTTGTAACGACTGCGGATATGAATCTCCAAAATGGGAAGGAAAATGCCCTGCTTGTGATAGTTGGAATAGTTTTAAATCTGTTAACAAAATAATTGGAAAAAGCACAAAAAGTAAGAAAAACACTAAAATCTCTGCTTTTGAAACAAAACCACAACAATTGAAAGATATTACAGAAGCTGCTTACAAAAAAATTTCTACTACGGTTAAAGAATTTGATGGTGTTCTTGGCGGTGGAATTGTTCCAGGTATGGTAGCTCTAATCGGTGGAGAACCGGGAATTGGGAAATCAACAATTATGCTTCAAATTAGTAGGAAACTTTGTGAAAACGGACTGAAAGTTTTATATGTTTCCGGCGAAGAAAGTGTTGAACAAATAAAAATAAGAAGTATTAGGCTTGGCATTAATACAGACAATCTATATCTTTATTGCTCGGTAAATGTAGAAAAAATTATTGAACAATTTTCATTACTAAAGCCGAATTTTGTTATCATTGATTCTATTCAATCCGTCTATCTTCAAAACCGTGAAACCGCCCCTGGAAGTGTTTCGCAACTTAGAGAATGTACCGGACATTTTACTCGAATAGCAAAACAAAATAATATTCCAATTTTTCTTATCGGACATATTACCAAAGAAGGAATAGTTGCAGGACCAAAAATTATTGAGCATATGGTTGATACTGTTTTGTATTTTGAAGGCGAAATGAACAATCAGTTCAAGATGTTACGTACTACTAAAAATAGATTTGGTTCCACAAATGAAATTGGTATTTTTGAAATGCAGGCTGATGGTTTACACGAAGTATCAAACCCGTCAAAAATATTTTTAACACATGATGGACTAAATCCGGGAACGGCAGTTGGTTGTGTTTTAGAAGGTTCAAGGGCTTTTTTAATAGAAGTTCAGAGCCTTGTAACAGAATCAAATTATGGCAATTCTCAAAGAGTTGCTCTTGGATTAGATCATAAGAGATTATCACTTCTTCTTGCTGTATTGGAAAAATATCTTTCGGTAAATCTTAGGCAAAGTGATGTTTTTATTAATCTTGTTGGTGGTATCAAAGTTATTGAGCCTTCTTTGGATCTTGCTGTTATTGCAGCTATTTTATCAAGTTATAAAGATAAAGAAATTGCAGCTAAAACTCTTTATCTCGGTGAAATTGGATTAAATGGTGAAATTCGTCCTGTCTCAATGTTAGAAAAAAGAATTAAAGAAGCAGAAAAATTAGGTTATCAGAGAATTATTATTTCAAAACAAAGTAGAATCAAAAAAGAAAACAAAATTCTCAAAAGAATTCATAGAATTGAAGAACTATATTCTATTTTATTTGATTGAAATTTAGTTGTATCTTGATAGTGAA
>JAOZMQ010000130.1 GCA_029934195.1 Candidatus Cloacimonadota bacterium
TGAATGAAAACTAACTTTTTCTGAATTTTCTTTTTTTGCCGCTACTCTGTAGCTTGATTCTCTTTTTTCTTTATCCAACGCTAACGCATTGGGCTACATAAATATCGCTTCTATGAAGCTGAAAAATAAATAATTTCCCAATTAATCTTTCTTCATGAACTTCTGTTCTTCATGGTTAATAAATTCCTTTTCGTTCAGGTACTAACTAATTCGCTGTTACAAAATTTCTTTTACAAATCATCTTTGAACTATGATTTTTCTCTGCGTTATTACTCTCATAAATATCAATAATCTCCACTATTATTGAAGAATTAATTATAAAGAATGTATTTATCCTTTTACAAACAATATTACAAATATGTAATCTAAAGTTACACAAGTAAAAACTTTGTTGACAAAATACTTATTCTGTTTTCTCTGAAATTCTTTAAAAGAAAATATCAATAAAAATGGTATAGTCGCTATTTAATTTATAGATTTTTTATTAGAATGGTAAGATTTATTAGGAGAATTATAAATGAACAAAATTATCAACAATACTTTGCTTCGTTTTGTTGGGAAAAAAAATATAATTAAAGATATTGAGAAATTGATAAGTCAAAAGAAAAGTAATATTATTGAGATTGTTGGACCTTCTGGTACTGGAAAGTCATATATCTTTCACGAATTACACAAAAAATTTCAAGAAACAAATCAAGAACATGAATGTATTTTTCCCAAAACATTTTGTTTCAATCAATTAAAGCCATTAATACAAATAATTTCAAATATTTCAGATAAAGAATATTTCGAATTTGTTAGCAAAGCAAAAAAATATGATATTGCGAATGAATATGATTTTTTCTATTTTCTCTCCGAAACATTAAATAAAAAGCATTTGTTTGATTCCAAAATTATCTTTATTGATGATTGTAATTTATTGGATAGCTACTCTAAAAACTTTATTCAATATATTGTACAATACGCCTCAGAAGCAAATATTCATTTTATCACTTTTACAACAGAATCTACTTTCCCCTTTTCAACTAAATTTACAATGGAATATTTAAGTACAGATTCTATCTTTAAAATTCTTTCTACCCTCTTTAGCGATCAGGATTTAGATTTTACAACAGCAAGTGATATTTTGAAAAGAATTACAGGTGGAAATATTTTTGTATTAGAGAATATTTTAAATCAATATTTTCACAAGGAAATTCCCCAAAAGTTTGATTTAAGCAATTTCTTGGATAAAAATTTTGCTGTAAATACAACTTATTCTGCATTATTACAAAAACTATCCGCTATACAATTAGATATTGTAATTTATATTTCACTTTTAGATGGTAGTGCAAATATGGAGAACTTGCAACAATTTTTCAAAGCTGATATCTTGCTTAATAATTTGAACTTTTTGAAAGACATGACGATTATTGTCGAAATTGACAAATCATTTTTTATAAAAAAAGCATTAGTTTTCTATTCATATTTTGATAATTTGTCTGATTCTGTGAAAAAAAAATATGTCGAAAATTTTTTAAAAGTTATGACATCAATTAATTTCATGTTTCATGACCCTACTTATTATCACTATTTTATTAAAGATTACTCAATAAAATTATTTGACCAATCAATAGAATATTTATCTTTAATAAATGATTATGAGACAGTTAGAGATTTATATCTTTTTGTTTTAGATGAAGTTTCTAATCCACAAAAGCAAGTTGAAATTTTGAAAAATTTAGGAATAACAAATAAAAGACTTAATAAAAAAGAAGCATCGGCAGAAAATTTTAGACAAGCCTTAAAATTGTGTACAAAGCATTTACTTCCAGCTGACGAAATTATTTATCTTCTTGCGGAAAGTCTTCATCAAATTAATTCTGCTTCTTTTGCTCTTGAAATCATTAAAAAATATTCTCCAAACTCTATTGATTTTTATTGGAAATCAAAGATTCTTCGGCTTAAAACAGAAATATTGGTAAATATGGAAAAATTCTCTGAAGCAAGTCAATATGCGGATGAAGCAATTTCTTTTGCAGATAAAATTGAAGATAAAAGGCAAAGAGATATTTTGATGGCAGATGCAAAAAAAATTAAGGGTTATATTTACTATTATTTGACTCATTTTGACAAAGCAGAGATTGAATTTTTTGATGCTGAAATTCTTTATAAAAAAGCTGACTTTCTTGAAGGATTAGCAGCAATTTATAACAATATCGGGGTTATTGCCCTTTTCCAAGGTGAATGGAAAAAAACAGAAGAATTTTATTTGAAAAGCTTGAAACTTGAAGAACAAAGATACAATTTGAACGGAGTCTCAGTTTGCTACAATAATCTTGGTAGTTTATTAGAAGATAAAGGAGAACATGAAAAATCCTTAAATTATCTTTATGAAGCTTTAAGAATCCAAAAATTACTTAGTGATCGATACAATATTACCAACATTTACAACAATATTGGCATTACATATATGGATAATGGGAAATATAAAGAGGCATTAAAAGCATTGGAATTATCACTTCAAACTGCAATGAATTTCAATCTTTCACGTAATATCATTGCCTCTTTAAATAATATTGGAGCGTTATTTTTTAAATCCGGGAAATGGACAAAAGCAATTGAATACTACGAAAGAGCAATTGATAAATCTAAAGAAAATAATCTTTTTGAAGGTTTGGTTAAATCATATAATAATCTTGGTGAATTATACGAACAACGGGGAGAGTTTACTTTAGCCTATGATTTATATTTTAAAGGTATTGAACTTTTACCTCAAATTACGGATGATGTTATGAAAGCCGAACTTCATGGAAATATTGGTTCTGTTTTAACTCATTTACATAAATTTGGGGAAGCTTATGGGTATCTTGTTGAAAGCTATGACTTTTTCAAAAGTCTTGATGCAAATGATAAAAATATCATTGAAGCTTGTCAAAAACAAGCATTTTATTTTATCAAAACTCGTAATTATGAAAGTGCAAACTATTATCTTAAATCAGCTTTAAAAATGGCTGAATCAATTAACAATAAATTTGAAATTGGACTTTGCTATTATTTACAATCATTTCTTGATAAAAAAGACAAGAAAAAAAGTCGTAATTCTTTGGAAAAAGCAATTGAAATCTTCATTGAAACGAATAATAATTTTGAACTTGCTCAAGCAAATTATGAATTAGCCGGGATTCTTTATGAATTAAGTGAATGGGAACAAGCATTACAAATTTTAAAAACAAACAAAAAATTAATCAAAGATTTTGATGCTATCAAGTTTCTTGAAAAGAATGATATTCTTGTGCAAAAAATAATGAAAGAATATGCTGTAGAGTTAAAAGAAACCAGAAATCAAGAATCACTATTGACCAGATTCTATGAGATAACCCAGAATTTGAACTCACTAACAGATTTTGATTTGATACTTGATACTGCTTTAGAGAACCTTGTTGAATTATCGGAGGCTGATGGAGGACTTCTTTTTCTTTATAACAATCCTGCTGTATCAGAATCTTGGGAATATAAGATCTTTCAAAATTTCTCAGCCGAAGATGAAAACTATGATAACATCTTGGAGATTGTACAAAAGACATTTTCACAAAAAAAGAATCAAAATATTAAACAACCTCATTTTGCTCCACAATACAATAACATTATTTCTTTTCCGCTTGTAATTAGAAATAATAATCTTGGAGTTTTTCTTCTTTTTACAAAACATGGATCGCATTATTTTACTGAAAAGATGTATAATCTTTTAAATGCACTTTGTAACCAAATTGTCGTTATTATTGAAAATATAAAACATGATAATATGACAAGATCTCATGCGATTATTAGAGAAGAATTGAACACTGCAAATCCTTTTAGTAATATTATTGGTAAGAGCGAGAAGATGCATGAAATATTCAAAGTAATTGGGAAAATAAAAGATACACCGGCAACAGTATTATTAGAAGGTGAAAGTGGAACTGGAAAAGAATTAATTGCCAGAGCAATTCATTATACAAGTAACAAACGGAATAAAAAATTTATTGCTCAATATTGCGGTGCTTTACCGGAAACCCTATTGGAAAGCGAACTGTTTGGACATGTTAAAGGAGCATACACAGGAGCTGCTTACGATAAAAAAGGATTATTTGAAGTTGCTGATGGTGGAACTTTTTTCCTTGATGAAATTGGAGATATTAGCTTATCTATTCAAGCAAAAATCCTAAGATTTCTTCAAGAAGGAGAAGTTAAAAGAGTTGGTTCAACTAAAACTCAAAAAGTAAATGTTAGAGTTATTTGTGCTACAAATGCTAATTTAAATGAAAAAGTTAAAAAGGGAGAATTTCGTCTTGATTTGTATTATAGGCTGAATGTTATCAAAATTAAAGTTCCTTCATTAAAGGAGAGAAAATCAGATATTCCATTATTAGCGATTCATTTTCTTGATAAATACAGCAAAAAAATGAATAAAAATGTTATCGGCATTACAGATGAATCAATGAAATACTTATCAAAATGTGATTGGCCCGGCAATATTCGTCAACTGGAAAATGAGATTGAAAGAGCTGTCACTTTAGCAGATCCTGATTCTTTTATAAAACCATCAGATCTGTCAGAAGAAGTTTTTAAGTATTCTGAAAACACAGAAACTCTTGGTTTATTGAATAAAGCTACTTTAAAAGAAGCTGTTGAAGATCTTGAAAAAAGAATGATTGTCAAAGCTTTAACCGACCGTAATTGGAATCAAACTCAAGCTTCTAAGGATCTTGGATTGAGTCGTCAAGGATTAATTAAAAAGATAAAAAGATATGAACTCGAAAAATAATAAAATTGAAAATCTCTTCGATTTCATTGCCTTAGACATTGAAACTACTGGTTTGAGTGCTTATGATAATGAAATAATTGAAATCGGAGCTGTAAAATATGTTGAAGGCAAAGCTGTAGAACGCTTTTCTGAATTTGTGAAGTCAACAAAACCATTACCACAATTTATACAACAACTTACACACATTACAAACGAGCAAGTTACAAATGGACTTCGTCCTGAAGAAGCATTTAAAAAACTACAGGAATTTCTTGGAAGCGAAATTATTGTCTGCCACAATACAGATTTTGACATAAATTTTCTGAATATTCAAATGAAAAAACATGGCTCTTATGAATTGTACAATACATCTTTTGACACACTTGAACTTAGCAGGATTTATCTCCCATTTTTAACAAGCCACAAACTTATTTCTGTTCTTGATTATTTTGATATTCCATTAAAAAATGCCCATCGTGCCATATTCGATGCTGATGCAACCGGCATCTTATTTCTTAAATTATTAAAATATATTAATAGAAATTTCTCTGTTAAAATAAATTTTCAAATTGCTGAAGTTTCGGCTTTTGCCTTTCAAGAATCTTATATTTCTATTCTTCTTGATAAAATTGTAGAATTTCAGAGAAGATTTTCTTTAATTGGAAATAAAGTAGCAGATAAAATTTCCGTTCCACATAATTATATTTCACACAAACCGGAGAAAATTCACTCTTTAGAGACGAAAAAAGTTTTTGGTCAAGATGGATTATTCTCAAAAAGTATCCCAAATTACGAGTATCGTGAAGCACAGATTGAGATGGCAAATGAGATTGATGATACTTTTGCTACAAATGATATTTTACTTGTTGAAGCCGGAACTGGTGTTGGAAAATCTTTAGCATATTTAATTCCGGCAATAAAATTTTCAATAAAAAAACAAGAGCGTGTTGTTATTTCCACAAATACAAAAAATCTTCAAGAGCAACTTTTTTATAAAGATCTTCCCACAATCAAAAGTTGTAAAACTATACCGTTTACAGCTGTAATTTTGAAAGGAAGAGAAAATTACATTTGCGAAAAAAAATGGCAAGATGTGAATTTCGATGTAAAAAATAATCTTTCATCTTGGGAAGCTCTTGGTTTTCTCAATATCATTGTATGGAAATTTTTGACAAAAACAGGTGATATTTCAGAAAATACTTCTTTTAAAAAAAACAAGTTTGGAAGTTTATGGAAACGACTTGTAGCTGATAGACATTTTTGTACAGGAAGGAAATGCTCATATTTTTCAAAATGTTATTTAATGGATATTCGACTGAAAGCCGAGAAATCAAATCTAATCATTGTAAATCATTCGTTAATGTTAGCAGATACTATTAATGAGAATGCAACCTTGGGAAATTATGAATATCTTGTTGTAGATGAAGCTCATAATTTACCTGATATGGCTTCGAGTCATCTTGGAATGAGTTTTAGTTATATGGAAATAAGTGGCTTTTTCTCTCAAATGTATAGTGTCGGATCGAAATTCCAAAGAGGTATCATTACCCATCTCAAAGCTTCTATTAAAAAAAGTCATTTCTCTGAAGAACAGAAAAAATACATTCTTGATAGAGGAGAGGACATCATCTCTTTAATTGAAGAAATTAAACCACAATTTTCTGTCCTATTTAGCAGAATTGCAGAAATAGTCCAGCATAAAGGAAGTTATGGAAAGTTACGAATAAAAAAGCTTTCAGCTCATCCATTTTTGGAAGAATCCATTAATTATTTAATTCCATATTGGAATCAGCTATCAGAGCAAATTCATAATATAAAAGAAAAAATGTTGACTATCAATTCAAATGTTTTTGCCGACTATGAAAAAAATACAGATAATATTGATGGTATTTTAAATAGATCTTTGGAAATACTTGAAGCTCTAACAAGGTTACAAAAACCTGATTTAACAGAAGGGGCTTTTTGGTTTTCAGTTATTAATGTTAATGATAAAAAATTTCCTGCAGGTGTTTTGAATTATGCTCCTTTAAATGTCGCAGATATTCTAAAAAAAGTCCTTTATGAAAAAGTGGATTCAATTATTTTTACTTCTGCAACAATCGCATTACGTGGCGTATTCAAATATTTTTCTTCTCGAATTGGGTTAGACCTCAATTTGAATACTGTAGTCCGCGAATTAATAGTTGATTCGCCTTTTGATTACGATAAACAAGCTAACGTTATTGCTGCTCCATTTTTACCAAGCCCAACTGACAAATTTTTTCATGACCAAGCAATAAGTTTAATGAGAAAAATTATAGAAACATCTAAAACAGGAACTTTGATTCTTTTTACATCATATAAAGACCTAAATTATGCTTACGAGGAATTGAGTACTCCTTTATTTGAAAAGGATATTCCTTTACTTGCACAAGGGAAAGGTTTTAGCCGAAGTGCTATTCTGAAAGAATTCAAAGAACTTGGAAATGCTGTTCTTCTCGGCACAAGTAGTTTTTGGGAAGGTGTTGATGTTCAAGGAGATTCTCTTTCTTTATTGATTATTTACAAACTGCCTTTTCAAGTACCCTCAGAACCAATTGTAGAAGCTTATATTGAAAAACTTGAAGCAGAAAGAAAAAACTCTTTTATGCACTATATGCTACCCAATGCGATGCTGAAATATAGGCAAGGTTTTGGACGATTAATCCGTAGTAAAAGCGATAAAGGTTTAGTTGTCGTTTTGGATAACAGAATTATCACCAAAAGATACGGACACTATTTTAAAGATATTATTCCAAGTAAAACAATTGTGACCAAAAATCCCGTTGAACTTTGTGATATTGTTGCCAATTGGTCTAAATAAATATACTTATGAACACCTGAATTTAGAGTTATATTTCCCCACCCATCTTTTGATATTACTCTGATTTAAGAAAATAAATAATAGACGAAAAATAGCGAGAAATTACAAATATTAGGATGTTTTTAAATTTTTTCTCTATTTTATCCGTTATTGTTAAAATTTCAATAAGAATTTATTCTTTTAAATCCGGTGCAATCAGTGGCTTTTATCTTTTCTAAATTTTCTTTTTTTTGTCGCTTCTATGAAGCTGAAAAATAAATAATTTCCCAATTAATCTTTCTTCATGAACTTCTGTTCTTCATGGTTAAAAAATTCCTTTTCGTTCAAGTACTAATTATAAAAATTTATTTGACGCTTACAACAGACTCATTTATTTAGATTAC
>JAOZMQ010000131.1 GCA_029934195.1 Candidatus Cloacimonadota bacterium
AAATTTGTATCAATTTAAACTGCCGATTCTGTGTCACTTTTGATTGCCGGTAACATCGCTACTCGCTACTCTGTATCTTAGTTTTCTTTTTATTTTTACCCAAAGCTAACGCATTGGACTACAAAGATGTCGCTTCTATGAAGCTGAAAAATAAATAATTTCCCAATTAATCTTTCTTTATGAACTTCTGTTCTTCATGGTTAAAAAGTCCTTTTCCGTTCAGACACTATTTATCAAGTATATTCCGTAACGGCGACTTCCTGTGATAGATAATATCAGTTGTTTTAAAAAACAGATCCTAAAAATGTTTCTTCATTTCAAGTTTGACTTTCTCGAAATTTTTCTTTAAATCTTGATAATAAATATTAATCAACTCAATATCATCTTGATTTTTTGATAAATTTTCAATTTTATTTGCAATAGCTTGCATTTTTCTAATCCTCATATTTCCACACATTCCATTCATTGTATGAGCATTTTTTCGTATTTCAGGATAATTTTTATCATTAATAGATTGGTCTAATTTTTTTTCAATCTCTGGAAAAGTTGTCAGAAAATATTTCAAAATTACTTTGTAAGTTTCTTTATCTCCACGTAAGGTGTTCATTAATAAATCTTTATCAAAGAGGGATTCTGAATTAATTTCAACAAATTCAGGACTTGTAATCTCACTATTTTGTGTATAAAATCGAATTTTATCCATTATGTCTTGTCTGTTAAAAGGTTTTGAGATATAATCATCCATACCCAAATTAAGACATTTTTCTTTATCTCCGTGCATTGCATGAGCGGTCATAGCAATGATTATTGTTGATTTTTTTCCTTTTTCAATTTCTCGAATTTTTTTTGTTAATTCATAGCCATCAATAAATGGCATTTGAATATCCATGAATATAATATTATACTTATTTTTTTTATACAATTCAAATGCTTCTTTACCATTTGTAGCTTTGTCAAAATTAACTCCAGCTTTAATAAAAATATCCTCAATGATTATCATATTAACTGCATTATCCTCCGCAATGAGAATTTTTTTCTCGGAAGATGGTTGAGTTTTTTTCCTAAAATCATCCGGATTAGTTAATTTATTAACATTATCTTTATTATTCTGAACACTCTTAGATATTCCATTAAGCAAGGAATTGTAATAAATCGGTTTCTCAATAATTGCATCAAAATGAATAATTTTTGATAAAGATTTAATCTTGTCAGTAACTATAACCGGAACAATAGCAATCAGTTTTAGATTTGGTATTTGAGTAATTTTTTTATTCGATAATAGATTATAAATATTTGTAATTTCATCTTGTGAAATTGAGATAAAATCAATTAAAATAATAATATTATCCTCATTTATATCGGTTTCTAAAAATTTAGAAATCTCTTTATTACTAAAAGTTAAGAAACTTAAATCGTTATGATTCAAAATATTAGAAATTACTTTTAGAAGAACAGAATCATCACTTATTATAATAAATTTGTCAATTTTTTCTCGAATACTACTATCAATTGAGTTTAAACGAGATTTTCCTTCAACAGTATCAATTGGTAATATAAATGTAAATTTACTACCAACATTCTCATTACTTTTTACAACAAGTTCTCCCCCCATTAAAAGAGATAATCGTGACGAAATTGCCAATCCTAATCCGGTTCCTCCATATTTTCTCGTTGTTGAGCCATCTGCCTGACTAAAACTATCAAAAATTTGTTCTAATCTGTTTGAAGGAATTCCAATTCCGGTATCTTTAATTATTAAGTTTAAAACGTGAGATTTTTTATGCACTTGCTTATCATAAGATTTATTTTCATTTACTATGATGGAAATTTGACCGTTATCAGTAAATTTAATAGCATTACCAATAAGATTTAGCAATATTTGACGAATTTTAGCTGAGTCTCCAATAAAAAATTCAGGTAAAGAAACATCAATATCACATATTATACTAATATTCTTTTTAAATGCTTTAACTGAGAGTAAGGTAACAACACTTTCTACAACTTCTCTCAGATTAAATTTTATCATTTCTACATTCATTTTACCGGCTTCTATTTTTGAAAAATCTAAAATATCATTAATTATTTCTAAAAGAATATCAGCGGATTGTTTTACCAATTTCAAATGTTTTTTCTGACTTTCATCCAAATTTGAATCTAATAAAATATCTACCATTCCCATTATTCCATTCATTGGAGTTCGTATTTCATGACTCATATTTGCAAGAAATTCACTTTTAGAATTATTAGCTTTTTCAGCTTCTTTTCTGGCTCTTTCGGCATCTTCCATCATATTCAAAGAAATCCCCTCACTTAGTCTTAATTCTTCAGTTCTTCTATGGATTTGCGACACCAAATTTTCTTTTTCTTCAAGATCCATTTCTCTTAAATATTCAAAATTTTGTATAATATCATTTATTAATATTTCAAGTTTTCCTATTTCGTTTTTCCCTGTAACTGCTAAAAATGAAGTAGCAATTCCACTGGCAATATTAGATAAATTTGTCAAAATTTCATTTATTCTATTTTTTTCAATCGGATTAATACTATATTTTTCAAGATAATTGTTAATAGGAAGATTCGTTGTGGAGTTAATTTTTGAATTCATGTTTGCGGATAAATTAGATCTTGTTTCTTTAGGGAATTTATGTGATAACCGCCGAAAATTAGCATCATTATAAAAAAGATCCTTAATTGAGAGATTACTGTCATAATTGTAAGGAATATCTTGTTTTGCATAAAATCTCATGCCATTGACAATCAATTCTTTTGTATTATTGTCAAAATTTGGAATAAAATCAACTCTATTTTCACTCACAATATTATTCCCTTTACCATCTGGAAAATTCCCATTTAGAATTTGTTCAATCGGAGCATAATCAATTTCATTAAGAAACTTAGATTCAGAAATATCTTCAGCTATCATTTTCTTTTTAATAACATCAGATGATGATAGAATATGTTGAGCTTCAAGAATACTTTTTACCAAAAATTGATAAGATTGCGGGTATTTAACACTAAAATCTTTTTCAATTGTGAACATTGAATCAGGATGATTAGTCCAAATATCATTTGATAGCTGAAAAATGCTTCCTTCTCCCCGAAATACTGTAAGTTGATTATAAGGTTCTGGAGAAAAAATTGCATCCACCAAAGAATTCCTTAAATAATAACACATAAGTTTTGGAGTTACTTCAATGATTCTTACATCTTTCAATGGATTAATTCCATTCTTTTCTAACAAATTGCAAAGTATTAAATACTGAATTGAAAGAATATGAGGAACACCAAAAGTAAAGCCCTTCATCTGCTTAATTTCACAAATGTTTTTATGCTTTATTCCTACAGTTAAAGCACTACCATTAATATTGAGAATTGGTGATGGTGCAAGTGGCATTTTCAAATTATCATAACCCAAATCAAAAGCGAGTGACATTGGAATTGGTAATTGTGAAGCATCTACTTTTTTATAATAAAGAAGATTTTTGGCTGCATGTACACTTATAGCTTGAACTAATTTTACATTCAATCCATTTTTTGCAAAGATTCCATAATTATATGCAATAAAAATAGGAATTGCTCCAAAAGTTGGTAAATAACTAATGATAATATCCGATTTTTTAATTGAATTTTTTGCTTTAGCTTCCCAATTTATGTGTTCTGGCGAATATTGATTGCTGATAAATTTCTGTTTGATAGTATTCGCTTTCTTGTTAATAATTGAAATTTTTGAGCTAATTTCTTTTGTATTTGAAGATGTAAACTTGTACTTCTCCTTAAATCCATAATCAATGAGAATTGAATTTACTTCTTCTTTTAATTCTAAAATTCTTTCTTCACGTCCAGTCATCATCTCATTAAATTTCTTTAAACGAGAAAACGATTCTTCCAATTTCAATTTTGAAGATTTCAAGTCAAGAAGTGTTCGGTTTAACTCTGAAATATCATTAACCATTAGTAATAAATTTCTCTTATTTTCTGAAATAAAAGGAACAATAAAATATTCAATATATTTTTCTTTCCCGTCTCTACTATTGACAGTTATCTCATAATGTGTACTTTTTTGTGAGTCCAAAACATGAAGAACTTTGTTATATAAACCGGTTAATTTCCAAAGTCTAATGTCATGAAAATTTTGACTAAGGATTTTATCACGTGTAGAATCAACAATTTTAGACATAGATTGATTAGTTTCAATACATTGTCCTGATTCATTGTATATTGTTATGCCAATTGGGGATTCTGAAATAATTTTTTTATTGAAGTTTAGCATGTCTGTTATTTGCTGATGAATTGCTTTGGCTGACGTGATATTTGAAAGAATAACAATTACATTTCTTGCAGATTTTTTTTCATCAATTTCTTGTTTAATAGGAACAATCCGTGCTTGGAAAATGTCTTTTGTCTTTGCTTTTGCAACAATTTCTATTGTTATCATTTTATTTTCAGCAAGAGATTTATTGAGCCCTAATAGAAAAATCTTCTGTGAATCAGGAATTATTAAATCAAGAAAAGATTTGTTAATCAGTTCGGCTGATGTATAATTATCAATATTTTTATTTGCAAACAGAATTGAAGTATCCTGATTAATCATGAGAATAATATCAGGAATATTGTGAACAAGAGAACGAAATTTTTCCTCTGATTTTTTCAACAATTCATTTGCTCTTTTCTTATCCGTAATATCTCTAATAACTGTTTGTAATATATTCTTTTGTTTTTTATTAATAAAGGAACTCACTTCAACTACTATTATTGAAGAGTCTTTTCTAAAAATTGAAGATTCAAATTTTACTGAATCATTTCCAAATACATTCTTTAAATTATCTTTGAAAAGTTTGGAATCAATAAAAATGTCAGCAATATTGTTGTTCTTTATTTCACTAATTTCCCTATTAATTAAAGAACAAAATTTTGAATTGACATCTAAAATTATTCCTTCTTGAGTATGAATCACAATTCCGTCATTAGATTGCTCAAATAAAGAATGAAATTTTTGCTCACTATCAAAAACTTGTCTATTCATCATTCTTAATTCCGTAATATCCTGAATTGTACCAATAATACTTAAAGGATTTCCATCATTATCCAACTCATAAATTTCAGGAGGTTCTACTCTAAACCAATGAATTTCTCCATCTTTATTATAGCTACGAACTTCAAAAGCATCAGAATTATATGTGTTTCTTATTTGTCTTATCTTTTCATAGATTAATTCTTGGTCTTCGGGGATTATTATATCTGGAACAATTTTTTCAATTGAGGATATATTTTTTTTTCTAATTCCAAACAAATTATAAAAATCCTCTGAAACATATGTTCTATTCTCTTTTATAAACCAAATCCAAGCCCCTAAATTTGCAATTTTATGAGCTGTACTCAAACGTTTTTCAATCCGGGAATTATACTTTTCAATTTCCTTTTTTTGGGTAATATCAGAAATAAAAAAATTTATTCCATCATTTTCTGAATCAAGAATTCCAGAGACTTTTAGACAAGCAATTGTTCCATTTTTTCTCAAGACTTGACATTCTAATTCATCGAAATAATCTAAATTCTTAAATAATTGATCAATATTAACAAAATTTTTCATATTTTTAAAAATATTTTGAATTGAGAAATTTTGTAAAAAATCAGTTTTATCTTGAAATCCTAAAATTTCTATAGCACGTCTATTGGCTTTGATAGTTTTAAAAAAATGCGAATCTGTTCTGATTATTCCTACTTGTGCATTATCAAACAACGATTTATATCTCTTTTTACTTAATGCTAAATCATTGTTTTTTTGATGTAATTCTTGAACTATTAAATTTAGTTTTCTGGTTCTTTTCTCAACAGTTTTTTCTAATTCTATTTGATAATTCTTCTTTTCCTTTTTTAGACGAACTTGTTCCAATGCTTTATTGATTGTTAAGAATAAAATGGATAAGTGGGCTATTGGTTTCTGAATAAAATCCCAAGCTCCAAGTCGAATAGCTGTAATAGCAGCATCAAAATCATTGTAACCTGAGATTATTATAAAAGGAGTTATTGGCGATATTTTCTTCACTTCTTTTAATAATTCTAAACCGCTCATAACAGGCATTTTCAAATCTGAGAGGATTAAATCTGGTTTTTCTCTTTTAAATATTTCTAAACCAATCAAACCATTTGTAGCTAATAATACTTGGCAGCCCTCATTTATAAGAAATTTCTCAAAAGCTTGTAATATTGTTATTTCATCATCTATGACTAATATTGTTGCTTGCATAAAGTTAACTCCAATTATGAAAATATTGTTCATCAAAATAATCTTGATTTAATCTCCATTGTGCAATCTGGATAGAAAAATTACACTTAGATCTTATAAAAAAAATACTATATTTTCTAACAAATAATCAAGTCAACATTTTCTTTGTTTTATCTTTTCCTTGCTAATTTTATTTAAAGAAGGCTGATATTTAGGTTAAGATTAAGGCTAAAAATGATGGTGCATAAATAATCATTTAGCAGAGTCATATTGATTTCTTAGCCTTATTCTCAATCTTAACCTTAATCTCAATCTCAATCTTATCCTTATTCTCAATCTTAATTAAAGTTGCAAAGTATTAACAGTTTTATCATAGTTATAAAAAGTTAAGAAAAAGAACTTGACTTGAAATGAGAAAGAGAATCATTTGCATTTCAAGTAAGTAAATTAAGGATTTTCTATGCAAGACCCGATTATGTTTTTTGAAAAATATCTGAAAAATAAAGGATTAAAATTAACAAAGGAAAGAAGAATCATTCTGGAGACCATTGTTAAAATTCATTCACATTTTAATATTGATGAGCTTCATTGTATGATTAACAAGAAAATAAATATTTCTACAGCGACTATTTATCGAACGATACCGCTATTGATTGATGCTAATCTAATCAAAATTTCTCATCGCTGTATGGGGAAAGATTTCTTTGAGTATGTTGAAGATGTAAAAAATCATATTCACCTTATTTGCAAATCTTGTGGAAATATCATTGAGGAACATTGTCAGATAATTGAGAATGAAATGCAAAGAATTTCTATTAAATATGGTTTTAATATTGAAAGTTTAATAATTAATGCGAAAGGTAAATGTAAAAAATGTAATGAAATGGAGTAAATATGACCTTAAAAGAAATGAAAATCGGTAGCAACGTCAAGATTATCGGTTACAATACAAAAGACCGTAATTACCGGCAAAAATTATTGAGAATGGGATTGGTTAAAGGCGAAAGTTTTACGATAACCAGAAAAGCTCCGATGGGAGATCCGATTGAGATTAAAATGAAAGGTTTCAATTTAACTTTACGCAAGCTTGAAGCTGATGCTTTAATTGTGGAGGAAGTAAAATGAAAAAATTGACAATCGCCTTAGCGGGTAATCCAAATTGTGGGAAAACAACACTTTTTAATCTATTTACCGGTGCAAAGCAAAGAGTAGGAAATTGGCCGGGAGTTACAGTTGAACATAAAGAAGGAAATTATTCTCATAAAAATGTTGATATTGAAGTTATAGATTTACCAGGGATTTATTCCTTTTCTGCTTATTCTCTTGATGAAAAAGTTTCTCGTGAATTCATCCTTAATGAAAAACCGGACTTAGTAGTTAATATAATTGATGCTACAAATCTGGAAAGAAATCTATATCTTACAACTCAATTATTAGAAATGAAGATTCCGGTCATTGTTGCTCTAAATATGATGGATATTGCAAAACATAGAAAAATATCTATAGAAGTAAAGCATCTCGAAACACATTTAGGATGTCCGGTAATCCCAATGGTTGCCAGTAAAAAAAGCGGAATTGAGGAAATTAAAGATGCAATAAATGAGATAGGAGAAAAAAAACTTATTTCTAAAACAAATGTATTATACGATTCTGTTGTTGAAGAAAGTATTACTAAAATTTCTGCTCAAACAAAAGCAATTGCTAATGAAAAAAAAGTAGATAATAGATGGATCACGATTAAACTTTTAGAGATGGATGAAA
>JAOZMQ010000132.1 GCA_029934195.1 Candidatus Cloacimonadota bacterium
AATTTATTCTTTTAAATCCGTGCTAATCCGTGCAATCAGTGGCTTTTATCCTTTTTGTTCAGATACTACTTAATAGAGGAAAACAGAAAATGAAAAAAAGAATAATTCTCTTACATATTATATCAATAACATTTGTTTTTTTAAGTGCACAAATAACACCACAAAAATTCATTGATGGACCTTATATTTTTTATTTAGAAAATGGAATTTCAGTAAAATATTACAACAACGGGAAAACTATTTCCAATATTTATAAATTCAATGGAGAACAAGAAATAACTTTTAATGGATTACTAAACGACAAGAATTGTACTTATTCAATACCACAAAATATTTCAGATAATCCGAATGATCTTATTGGAAAACACGAGAAGATATTTGTTTGCAGTGATATTCATGGACAAAGTAAAATTTTTGTAGAACTTCTAAAAAACAGTGGAATTATCGATGAAAATAGAAACTGGATTTTTGGTAACGGGATATTAATTATTGATGGAGATATTTTTGACAGAGGAGTAGGTGTTACTGAGATTCTTTGGTTAATAATAGGTTTAGAAAAACAAGCACAAAGCTTTGGAGGAGAAGTTCGTGTTCTATTGGGAAATCATGAGATAATGGTTCTGCAAAACGATATGAGATATTTGGATGAAAAATATAACTTAATAGCAAAAACCTTTGAATTAGAGCCAAAAAATCTTTATGATATAAATACCTTTTTTGGCAAATGGTTAAGAAGTAAAAACACATTATTAAAGATAGATAAATTGTTATTTGTACACGCTGGAATAAGTACAAAAATTGTTGAACAAAATTTATCAATAAATGAAATTAATAATTTGGTAAAAAACAATATTGAGCTTGATAGAAAAAGTATCAAAACAAATGAAACATTGAATTTAATTTTTGGAAGTTTTGGACTTTTCTGGTACCGTGGATATTTCTACAAAACAAAACGTTATCCGAAAATAACGATTCAGGAATTTGAAACAATTTTGACCCAGTTTGATGTTGAGAAAATTATTGTAGGTCATACAACTCAAAAAAATATTCTGACGATATTTGATGGAAAAATCATTGCGGTTGATAGTGGCTTAAAGTATGGAGATAAAGGAGAGGGATTATTAATTGAGAATAATGATTTTACAATTTTTGATCTAAAAGGAAAGAAGAAAAGTCTTTTTAATAATGAAAAATAAAAATACAGGAGTAACTTGCGATACTCAAAAATTTTCGATTTGCAGAGATTTCTGGATTAAAGAACATACTCGTTCCCCTTTAAAAATGTACCCATTTGATTTTACGGTCTGGAGTTCTAACTTATTAAAAAAAAGACTTGCTTTTAATTTTATAAAAAAAAATTGTGCATAAATATAAAAAAATGGAGGTTTTAGAAATGAAAAGAGTTCATATTTTCAATGCAGGACCAACTGTATTACCACTTGAAGTATTACAAGAAGTTCAAAAAGATCTTGTCGATTACAAAGGTAAAGGTCTTTCCGTTATGGAAATGAGTCATCGTTCTGTTGAATATCAAGGAATTATTGATAACGCTGTTGCTTCTGTTAAGAGGCTTCTTAATATTGGTGATGATTATGAAGTATTGTTCCTTCAAGGTGGAGCAAGTACACAGTTCTATATGATTCCTTTGAATTTCTGTCCCGATGGAAAAGTTGCAAATTATGTTGATACCGGTGCTTGGTCTGCAAAAGCAATTAAAGAAGCGAAAAATATTGGTAAAGATGTTCATGTTGCTGCCAGCTCAAAAGACAAAGATTATACTTTTATTCCAAAAGAATTATCAATTTCAGAAAACGCAGCTTATGTTCATATTACATCTAACAATACAATTCGTGGAACTGAATATCATATTGACCCAAATATTCCAGCTGATATTCCTCTTATCGCCGATATGTCTTCTGATATTATGAGTAAACCTTTTGATGTAAAAAAATATTCTTTAATTTATGCAGGTGCACAAAAAAATATCGGTCCAGCAGGAACAACTCTTGTAATTATCAAAAAGGATTTCCTTAAAACTGCAAATATAAATCTTCCTACAATGATGGCTTATAAAACTCATGCAGATAAAGGTTCAATGTTCAATACTCCTCCAACATTTGCAATTTATGTTGTTGGTAAGGTTTTAAAATGGATTGAAGATAAAGGTGGACTGGAAGGATTTGCAAAAATAAATCAAGAAAAAGCAAGCTATCTTTACAATATTTTTGATAGCTCTGATTTCTATAAAGGCACAGTTGTCAAAGAAGATCGTTCTTTAATGAATATTCCTTTTAGACTTCCTACTGAAGAACTTGAAAAGAAATTTATTGCAGAAGCTACCGCAAAAGACATGATTGGACTGAAAGGTCATAGAAGTGTTGGTGGTTGTAGAGCATCTGTTTACAATTCTTTGCCACTTGAATCAGCAAAAGCTCTTTCTGAATTTATGGTTGAATTTGAAAAAAATAACAAATAACTGAAAAATAAAAATTCTGAAAACCTCGATTTAATCGAGGTTTTTTTTGTAGAGCAAGCATCTTGCTTGCCTCTTTGGCTACTGGAAACAGGCGTTCCCGGCTTATCTTTCGGAAAAAAGAAACCTTTTCTTCTGAAATGAAAATTATTGATCCATTAAGCTAAAACAAGTTTAAAAGGTGTGGAAACCCCGAAAAGAGGGGATTGCACACCCTTCTATACATTAAGGATTATTCTTTATACATAATAGCTTTATCATCTTCCGTATCAAAGAAATGAGCCTTTTTCATATCAAAAGTTATTACAATTTCTTTATTAGTTTTTGGCAATTTTTTAGGATCAAAACGAGCTACTAATTTTGATTTTTTTGTTTTTAAATAAACAATAAATTCATTTCCCATAGGTTCTACAACTTCACAAATAGTTGTAACTTTTTGTGGGGATTCCGCCAATGAATCATAATCTGAATCATAAAGATCTTCTGGACGTAACCCCATTACAACTTTTTTGTTAAGATATTTCTCCATTAAAGAATATTGCGATTTATCTAATTCAACTTTAAAATCTCCATCAAAAAAGAATAGTTTCCGATTTTCAGTAATAATTTTACCTTCAAATTGATTAATAGAAGGAGAACCTAAAAAACCTGCCACAAAAAGATTTTTAGGATTATTATAAATATCTAATGGAGCATTTATTTGTTGAACAATTCCATCTTTCATAACAACAATTTTATCAGCCATTGTCATCGCTTCAACCTGATCATGAGTAACATAAATCATAGTTGTATCAAGTTTTTGATGCAATTTAATAATTTCTGCACGCATTTGAACACGAAGTTTCGCATCAAGATTTGAGAGTGGTTCGTCGAATAAAAAAACTTTTGGATTACGAACAATTGCTCTTCCAAGAGCTACTCTCTGACGTTGACCACCAGAAAGTTGTTTGGGCTTTCTCTCCAGTAAATTCTCGATACCAAGAAGATTAGCAACTTCTTTAACTTTTTCAGCAATATCTGATTTCTTATATTTTCTCAGTTTAAGAGCAAAAGCCATATTATCAAAAACTGTCATATGAGGATAAAGAGCATAATTTTGAAAAACCATTGCTATGTCTCTGTCTTTTGGAGGAATATCGTTTACCAATTTCTCTCCAATATGAATAGAGCCCTCTGTAATTGATTCTAAACCAGCAATCATTCTCAAAGTTGTTGTTTTTCCACAACCTGAAGGTCCAACAAAAATAACAAATTCTTTATCTTCTGCAATAATTTCTACACCTTTTACAGCATGAAATCCATTATCATATATCTTATTTACATTCTTTAACACAACTTTTGCCATTAGATCCTCCATCGGAAATTTCATATTTATAAGAGTTTAAGTATATTTGAATAAAAAATTAATTTTAGAACACCTGACCTCAAAGTAATGTTTTTTTGCTAATCCTATTAACAGCTTACGATTACTGGATTACGTATTTTCATCGTAAGATTTTAATATGGACAAGAATTTCAAAAACAATTTGCCTTTGCGACTTTGTGGAAAAAATAATTTCTTTTTACGCGAGAAACTCCAGTGTCACACTAAAACCATTAAGGTCAGGTGTTCTGAGTTTAATATTAAAAGACTATTATAATAAAAAAGAAATAATTTTTATTGCTTTGTTTATGTCAAATAGAAAATCAATTAGATAGAATAATAAGGAGTTGTATCATTTAGAATTCTCAAAAAAGCTGTCTCGATTTATTATATAGTATCTGAACGGAAACTAACTTTCTCTAAATTTTCTTTTTTTTGTCGCTTCTATGAATCTGAAAAATAAATAATTTTCCAATTTATTTTTCTTCATTTTCTTCATGGTAAAAAATCCTTTTCGTTCAGATATGAGTTATACATTTATTTTTTCAGCAATAGAAACCTGTGATTTTTTATTAATTTTCCGATTTTGATTTACCAATAATTCACCGATCAATCCAACAGAAAACAACTGAACTCCAACCATTATTAACAAAACGCCAAGAAAAAGAAGTGGTCTATTTGTTAAAGAATTTCCAAACACATATTTTGAGATTGTTAAGTAAAAACTAATAGATGAACCGGATAAGAAAAATAATAACCCAACTCCTCCAAAAAGATATAGCGGACTATGAGTATATTTTGTAACAAGTTTAACTGTTAATAAATCTAAAAAACCTCTAATATATCTTTCGATACCATATTTCGATTTACCAAAACTTCTTTTTCGGTGGAGAACAGGAATCTCAGTAACCAAAAATCCCCTTGCATGAGCAAGAGCTGGAATATATCTGTGCATTTCACCATAAACATCAATTTCTTTAATTACTTCTTTTTTGTACGCTTTGAAGCCACAATTGTAATCATGTAATTTCAGTGAAAAGGTTTTTTGAGTAACAAGATTGAATAATTTTGATGGTAAAGTCTTACTAAGTGGATCATGCCTTTTTTTCTTCCATCCGGCAACTAAATCATAACCTTCTGCTATTTTTTCAATAAAGTGTTCAATTTCATCTGGATTATCTTGCAAATCTGCATCCATTGTGAAAATAATATCACCTGTACAGAGATCAAAACCACTTTGTAATCCGGCAGCTTTTCCAAAATTTTTCCTGAATTTTAGAACTTTTACTTGTGAATCTTTAGTGCCAAGTTCCTTTAGAATTTGAAAGCTTTTATCTGTACTTCCATCATCAACAAAAATTATTTCATATTCATATTTCTTAACATTTTCGAGAATTTCATAATAGAGAATTTCTATACTTGATTCTTCATTAAAAACAGGGATAACAAAAGATAATTTCATTTTCTTCTCACACAAAGATATTTACTAAAAGCATTGAAAATCCGGCGACTAATGGGATTTTAATATTATCATCAAGTTGGATATGAGATAATTCAGCGATAGTAGTTGAGATTGCACCAACAAAAGCTAATACAGGATGAATAAAAAAAAGAGCAAAAATATACGTTGAAACAAAACAAGCAAGTGAGCCTTCTAAACTTTTACTCGTTCCTTTAAATTTTCTTTTTCCGAAAGGCATTCCGATAATTGCAGCACTTGAATCACCAATCGCAAGACAAGCAAGAGCCACAAAAGCAATTTGAGGTGGTAAAAAAGCAATACAAATCACAACTGAAACCATTAAATAAGTTGCTCCTGTAAAGTTTCTTATTTCATGTTTTCTTAGCATCAATCCAAAAAAACGATAGAAAAATTTTTTAAATGATATATTTTCTAACCTGAAATAATCTATGATAAACGAAAGAATGGTTAAAGGGATTACAATTAACAGTGTCAACTTCCGATTTTCAAGCAATAAATATCTATAGCCAATCGGAATAAGAAGTGAACTGATATGAAAAGATTTACGATAAATTTCTGTTAAATGTTTTGATTCCATTTGCATTTTACTTGAATCTTAAATTTAATCTACTTACGACAAAAGATTTTGCCATTTGAGCAATTAATTTTGGATCACCTTTGACTGCTTCTTTGAACAAATCTTTTAAAGTAAAATTCTTTTGCGGAATTTTTGAACACATTTCAACAAGATTATTAAATTTGCTATCATCCATACCCATAAAATTTTCTTTCACTTCAAACATAAATCGCTGGTTTGCACCAAGTGCTTTATTCCATTTTTTTTCATAAGTTTTTAGATTTTTTTTGGAAAAATCATTTTTCTTTACTGCATCTGCAGCTACTTTTCCCGCAAAAGCTCCACCAATCATTCCCTGAACAATTCCACCGCCAGTAATTGGATTTACTTGTCGTGCTGCATCTCCCACTAACATTATATTATCTTTAACTGTTTCTTTCAAAACGGTTGATGTAGGAACACCACCATAAACAGTATAAGAAATTGAAGCATTAGGAAATCTTTCTTGTACAAATTCATCAAGATATTCTTTCGGTGATTTTTTATCTGTTAAATGTCCGGCAATTCCCAATCCAATATTTGCAGTTGAGTTTGATTTTGGAAATATCCAAATATAACCACCCGGACACTTTTCATTCCCAAAATAAAATTCACATCTGTTTTCTTTAATATCGACATTTGCCATCGTATATTGCACACAAGTATCAATATCTTCTAAACGTACATTTGTTTTAATTCCAGCCCAACGACCAACTCTGGATTCAACTCCATCAGCACCAATGACAATATTACATTTGACTGTTTTTTTTTCGCCAATATGAGTATATTTTACACCTTGAATTTTATTGTCTTCAAAGATAATGCCGGTTGCATCAGCTTTTGTAATTAAAGTTGCACCATGTTTACAAGCCAAATTACACAATTCTGTATCAAAAATTCTTCTTTCTAATACATATCCCGTTCCATTTTGAAACATATCGACATGTTTACCATTTGGAGCATGTAACCGTGCCTCATCAATTGTGGATGCTATCCATCGTTTATCAATATCAATAAAAGGTTCAATTCCTTTATGTGATACACCTTCCGCACATCTTACAGGAATTCCCGGTTCTCTATCTCGTTCAAGAATCAAAACAGAAGCTCCATTTTCCGCTGCAAATCTCGCGGCAACACTTCCGGAAGGACCAGCTCCGATGACAACTACATCATATTTATCTTTAATTTTAATCATTGATTCTCCTCGCTGATAGCCCTAATTGGACAAACTTTTAAACATTTTCCACAATTTATACATTTATCATTATCAATAGTAACAACAAACTCTTTTACAATTATAGCATCAACCGGACATACTGCAACACATGTTCCGCACACATCACAAAGATTATTATTAATTATCATTTATTTCTCCGAATATTTTAAAAATCGAATTTTATCTATTTTTTTTGAACACATTTTTTTAAGTGTTTTGTTCTGTAAAGATAATTTCAAAACTTCTTATTTTAAGATATCCAAGCCTATCAATTATTTAGCGTTGTTTATATCAAAATTATATAATTATCGTCAACGGTTACTAATATTGAAGAATTTATCAATATTTGAATTATCTAATAAACAAGAGATCATATCTATAACTGACTAATAAGATAGAAGTTACCTCAGTTTGATATTAAGAATAGAAATCTTTTGCTAATAATTTATTAAATGGCATTTAGTTTGCTTAAACAAAGAGTACATTTCAGATTAAAATTAATAAGAACGGAATAAAGGAGATCCAAAATGCTTACGAAAAAGTTTAGAATTTATGAAGAAAAAATAACTGTTCTTCAAGAAAAGGAAAGTACTGTAAAAAATGGAGATTTAATTGCAATTATGGTTTGGGCTATCCCTACAATTAAAAACATTCTTTATTAAATTTTGCAAAAAAAAATAATTCCAGAACACTTGTCCTCAAACATGTACTTTTTGATAATCCTATAGATAGCTTACGGTTACAAAATTTCAATATAACTATTTTTCATTAATACTTTTTCCTTTGCTTACTTCCCTTTGCGTCTTTGCGAAAATTAATTTC
>JAOZMQ010000133.1 GCA_029934195.1 Candidatus Cloacimonadota bacterium
TTTCCAATTTCCTGTTGTAATCGATCAGAAAATCTTTTGTGAAGTTCTTTTGCATCCTGAGTTGCAATTGGTTCGTGAAATAATTCCATATAAAATTCAATAACTTTTGAAATTTGCTGAGAATTAACTTCTGTAATTTTCTTTATGATAGTTGTATCAAAAAATCTATTATTGGAAAGAGATTCATAAACAGCTTTTTTGTCTAAATCAAAGTTTCTCTCAAGCTCTATTTTCCCTTTTGCATAGAGTAAGGCAATTTGTGATAAAACAGCAGATTGATACCAACCATAAGGTTTTGAGGAAAAAGTAGAAAGTAATGTTTTTACGGTAATCAGTTCATTACGGTTAAACTTTCTTAAAATCAGCGAAAGAGTTTCATTTTCTGCTTCTGAAAGGTCGTTGGAATTAGCAGACGAGTAAATGATTTCTTTTACATCTCTTTCTCTAAATTGTTTTTTCAGCATTCTTAAATTCGGAAATGTTGATTTTATCAATTGCCCAAAACAGTCTATAAGCATTGCTTTAGTATTTGTCAAACTTGGAGAAAGAAGACTTCCTTTCAAAAAGGCTTTTCCTTCAATAATCAGTTTATCAATACGGTTGGTTATTTCGTTAAATCTCTCTTTATTTTGAGTTGCTTTAAGAGCCAATATTACTTTTGTATTTTGGTTAATACCGGATCTGGTAGAATGCTTTATATATTTTTCCGTTTGTTTATAGAATTTCAAATCATCACCAAGTCTTCTATCATCAGCCATCAAAATAATCAATTCACTCGTTTTGGAAATGGATTTTAATCTTATTTGCTTTTCATCACTATTTTCAGGATAGAGCGGTGTTATAAAATGAACAGACAAATCTTCTTCTCGATTATAAAGGCGGTCATCAATTCTTTTGGTAAATGAATAATCCTGATTATTTTCAGAATACCTGATTTTTGTGTCTCTAATCAGAGTATTAAAAATTGTGTCGTGCAATAATTTATTTACATCAGAGCTTTCAATCTCGGTCATTTTGATATTCTCTTCAACTTCTTTTTCTTCATTTGTCAAAAATTCGTATTGATCTCCGATGTGTTGGATTAGTGTTTGTGATTCCAGGTGATTAAATGCTTCTTGAACTTCTCTTTCCAAAGATAAAACATCACAGTTTATACTATCAATAAGAAGTACAGAAATATTTCTTTTATCTGATTTGAACTCCTTAACATACTTCACAAGAAATAATGCTTTCAGTACTCTAATGTAAAAATCGTTGCTTATGTGATTAATACTTCTGTTGATTGGTGCTTGGACTTCTCCTCTGAGGGCATTATTGATTCCGTCATATAATTGATCAAACATTGAAAAAGTTCCTATTTCCGCTTCTGCATTTTTCTGTAAAACTAACTGGAAAACTCCGAGCATTGATCTTTCTCCTACAGATTGATGTCTTCCTTGAAAAGCATTATGAAGAGATAATCCACGAATAGAACTCTGAAAAAGTTCAAATTGATATGGAACAAAAGGATATGTAAGAAGGAAATCATCTTCATCCCTGTAATTTCTATATGAAAAAGAAGTTTGTGAAAAATGAAAAAGTGTTCTGATATTTGAGGTTTCTTTCTCATATAAATCTGCTAATTTTGATTCAGCATCCGAGTTTTTTGCAAGAAGTCTTTTCTTGATAACTTCATCAACATTTGCACTTGAAAGATTTATTCTGGTGGGAAAACGAGCTTGAATACGAGAAAAGTCATTACTTTGTTTGGCATTCATATTTCCTGTAAGAGTTTCAATATCGTCTTGAGAAGTAACCATAACCCAAACTTGACCTTTACAAACAGTTGAGAGAGTTTCCGATATTGTCTGTAAATCAAGCATTAATTGAGTATCTTCCGAAATAAACTGTCCAATTTCATCGATACAGAAAATTAGGCGAAAATCTTTTTGCTGAATATCTACATAACTTTTTACAATACCTGCAAAATCTTCAATCGAGAGTGAATAATCTTCTCGATAATTATTGATTATTTTTTCTCCATTCTCTACACTTATTTTTTTTACATCCGCAAGAGTTTCAGCAATAAAATCCATATTAAGGTTAATTGATTCTCTACCTTCTTCCCAACTTTCTTCAGCTATCGAAGCGAAGGTTTCTTTAAATTCAGAATATAATCCCTGTTTATCAAGGTCTCTTTCAAAATTAGCAACATATCCATATTTTGGATAATATCCAAGTTCTTCATTAAAGACTTTCATAAATACGGATAGTAAAGCGTTTCGTTTTTTATTTGTTACAATATCCGCTTTTTGATCAATATTAAAAAGAATTGTTTTTGAAGGACTTTCCATTGCCTTTTTTATATATTGTTGAAGCTCAAAATCATCTTCTACTTTTGAAAGGAAAGCATCACCAATAGGGAAACCTTCCAACATTTCATTATTGAGAATAAATGATAATATTTTTAAGAGATGAGATTTACCAGAACCAAAAAAACCTGATATCCAAACACCAACATCACGGAAGTTTGGGTTTCCGATTGAAGAAGAATATACTTCAAAAAATGTATTTATTTTCTTTTGGATTTCATTTGTAATGACATATTCTCTTACTTCTTCAGCTATATATTCTCTATCATCAGCTTTTATAACTCCTTCAATATGTCGGAAAATATCTTTTGAAAAGAAATTTTTGAGTTTCATCTATCCTCCTTATTTTATAACATCCAAATTAAATGCTCTGTAATAATTATTGTCGTGAAATCGATTGAAAAGATTTAAAAAATATCCAGAATAATTACCTGGATAAAATATAATTAATGGTTTGTTTTTAATAATTGATTGAAGATTATGTAATAATTTGCTTGAATTTACAAAAGGATATATTAACCCTAAACCTGTGAGGAAAATCATTTTACACTCATAATTTCTGATTTTTTCTTTTATTGCCGGAGCAATTGCAGTTTCAGCATCTAACAATGAGCTTAAATCCATTTGTAATTTTGATTTTCCAATTTTATTCTCTACTTTTATAATTCTTTTAAGCTTCTTCTTCTTTTCAAGAATTTGAAGGCTCAAATCATATAAATTTATTTCAAGGATTTCATAGCCTGCTGTTTTTAACTTTAGTATTAAATGCTCAATTTGAGAATCTACATAAGCCTGTGCTTCAGGTGGAAATGATGTTATAAAAAAGGGAACTTCCCCACCAAGTCCTTCTCGTTGTAAAAAAGATTTTTCAGTAATTCTATTATAAATATTTATGAATTTATCATTTACAATTTTGCTATTTTTATTCATTAAAGTTCCTCTTTGTATTTATTAATATCTCCATCTGATAATAAAAAAATCTTCAAGTATTCAAAATCTTTGTCCGGTAAATGTTTTATAAAATCAATATTTGGGAAAGAAGAATATATTATTCCTTCTTTAGAAATTATTCCGGATTCCTTTAAAATAAGAAAAATTACACTTTTGATTTTATTTTTTGATTTCTCCGTGAGTTTCTCTGCTTCCGGATGCGTTGCTTCTATTTCATTCCAGAATTGAATATAATCTGATTCTTTCAACTCCGAATCAAATAAAAGATATTTTTCTCTTATTACATTATTTATAAAATCAAATATTATTCTGTAAGTTTTAGAAATAGCAAAAAAAAGTATTTGATTTTGAGTTATTATATCGAACTTATTGAAATCCAATATTAAGCTTTCGGGAAGTGAACAAAGGCGTTTTTTAATTTCAGCAAACAACCTTTTAGAAGTAGCTTCTTTATTTTTTTGGAGAATATTTTCATTGATAATTTTTTTTTCAATATTTTCCCAGTTATCATCTTGGATATATATTTCAGCAATCTTTAGTGTTTCATTAAATAAAAAACTAGCTGCTATAAATGCAAAAGAATATTTATTTGGTTTAGAAATCATATTTATCCTTTATCTTCCTCAAAATTATTCGAAAATTTTAATTTTAAAATCTTATATTAAATCATAAATTCATTTGATTCCATAAAATCTAAAATGTATTGAATATGAAAGAAATCGCTTTTCAACTGTATTCATTTTTAAAAGAGAAAATTATCTGCTTTATCATTTCTTTTAGTTTCTCCAAGTTTTTTCCCAAAGTATGTCGAAATCGCAGAAGTGACTTCAACAACTAATTCTGCTTCTAAAAAAACTATTTACATAAATTGGTTTTAATGGTAAATATCCAAGTTCATCAATGATAATAAGATCGGATTTCAAGATAATTTTGAGAAATTCCTCAAAATTATCTTCATGAGCTGCCAGAATCATCTCCTCCATTAATTTTTGCATTGATTTGAAAATAACTTTATATCCTTTATGGATTGCAGAAAATCCAGATGCAATACTCAGATGTGTTTCCCAACTCAGGGATGACCCATCAAAATTTTATTTTCCCGTAGGTCAATCCAGTCAAAAGAGAGACATTCATTTGTTTCTATTTTCAGGTGAATTTTCATAAAAGTAATTTAGATCAACAGACTCATAAATTCAATCTTTTTATTATTTCTCTAAAAATTATATTAGTCGTGCTCTGCGTATTCTTTCGCAAAATATTCTCATCTAATATCCTTTCAAGAGTTTTAAAATAGCTTCCCTCTTCTAAGAAAATATTATTAATCTTAATTGATTCGTTTAATCGAATACCTGTAACAGTTAAACTAAATGAATATCGCAAAAATCTACTCCTTTTCTCAACTTATGTCTTCTGGATTATTCTGAAATGTCGGCGCGCCGACATTCACATAAAATTAGTTTATAATCCCCTCAATAACTTCTTTCAAATTACCAAACTCTTTCTTTAAATAATGTTGTTCTTCTTCACTAATAGATTCAAAGTTAACCTTTTCTAATGCTTTATAAGTGCTAATTATTTTTTTGATTGCTGGCATTATTGTATTTTTCTTTTCTTTATTTTTAGCTCTATAAATTTTTCTTACTTCATCGCTTTTCAGTTTATCTTTTACTATCTTATTGAATAAAGACTTCATTGATTTTTCACTCTTTTGTTTTGCAACCTCAATAAGAACTCTTTTTGAAATGTCGGCGTGCCGACATTCATTTTTTATATCTTCTGTTAGTTTATTTAAGGATAAAATTTCAGAGATAGTTGTTCTGCCTTTTCCAACAATTTTTGCTAATCTTTCTTGTGTATAATCATATTTATCTATTATTTTTTTTAAAGCTTCAGCTTCTTCAATAGGCTTCAAATTCTCTCTTTGTAAATTTTCAATTAATGATATTTCCATAGGATTGCCAGTTGAAATCAATGCTGGAATTGTTTTACGTTTAGCTAATTTTGAAGCTCTCAATCTTCTTTCTCCTGCAATAAGAAAAAAGTCATTCTCTTCTTTACGAATAATAATTGGTTGAATTACTCCACTTTGTTTGATAGATTCACTTAATTCTAAAAGAGCTTTCTCATCAAAAATGGTACGAGGTTGATATGGATTTTCTTTGATTGACTCTATTTTCATATCTATAATTTTTTTCTCATCAAAATCATCGTTTAAAAAATCTGCGATACTTCCAATATTATCATTCTTAAGAATCTTTTTTGCCTTTTGTGAAAATTTTCCTTTTTTAGTGCTCATAATCTCTCCAAAAATTCATCTAATAATTGATTGAACTGCTTAGCATGTTTACTGCGTGGATTATATTCAATCACAGACTGACTTTCTACTGGGCTTTCTTCAACAACTACTCCCCTGTTAATCTTTGTTTTAAAAACCAATTCACTATAGTCTTCTCTAAGAACGCTTTCTATTTCCTCGCCAATTACTGTTTTACGCCCTTCTACAAGATTCAAAACAATTCCTAATATTTCAAGTTTAGGATTAAATCTTCTTCTTGCTTTCTTAATTGTTTCAAACAAATCTTTTAATCCCTCAAGAGCAAATGGAGCTGGTTTTGTCGGAATTAAAACTAAATCAGAAGCATTAAGAGAAGCCATATTTAAATAACCAAAAGACGGTAAACAATCTATAATTACAAAATCAAACTCTGCTTTAAGCTCTTCCAAACCTTCTCTTAAATTAAATATAACATCTAATCCACTATCTGATATTTTAGATAAGTGGATATTAGCTCCAATTATTGAAAGATTATTATCAATTCTTTGAGGTTTTATTTTTTCATAATTATTATTGTAAAAATCCAGAACATCGGCACTCATATTTCTTGGATCTTCTAAAAATGCACTTGTAAGATTACCTTGTGGATCATTGTCAATAGCTAAGACTTTGTAACCTTTATTGGCTAATCCTTTAGCTAAATTAAAAGTGATAGTTGTCTTCCCTACTCCACCTTTTTGATTTATTACAGAGATTATTTTACTCATAACTCTTTATTATCTCCTTTATTTGTTTCTCAAGTTTAGTAATTTTAATATTAAATTCCTCAGTACATTGTTTAAATTTATCTTCATTCATTTTCTCTATTTCATAATTTACATTTGCTCTAATAATTAAGCTTTCAGAATATATTCTAAATGGATCTGTTCCTATACTAAACTTTTTGAAAAATATTTTATTCTTCTTTCTTAGTTTTTCCATAATATTGCTTAGTAGATTTGGGTCATTCTCAATAATTCCAAAAGCTAATTCTTCCATAGCTTCATTCTTTTGAGCTTTAATACCCTCTACTTTGTTTTCAACAGCTGATATCTTTTCTTTCTTCATTTCAGTTTCTAATTGCTTTTTCTTTTTTATGAAAGTATCTAAACCACCATAGTTATTTTTTACAGCATTTAAAAGTAAGCCAACTGGATTTTCGATTTTTTTCTTATCAAGCTGAGACACAATATATTTATATTTCTCATTTATATATGTTTCAAAATTGATCCCAGTTGCTATAACCTCAGATTTTACATCTAAGTTTAAATACGCCCATTCTTTTGTAGAAAGCTCAAGAAGAGTATTTCTACTTAATGCTATTGAATTTGTTTTAGATTTTAGTTTTTCAAAAATTTTCTCCACTTTACTATTTACAATTTGAGTTATTTTTTCAGAGTTAATTGTATCAACAATATTTCTATCCTCATTTCTTTTAATTCTATTTATATAAAAGATTATTCCGACAACTTTTTTCCCATTCTTTACTTTATTAACAGTAAAAGAGATATCTGTTTTTTCGGATAATTCTTTTTGTGCTATTTTTATAACTTTTTGATTAAAATTGGCAAATAGAGGATACTCTTTCTCTGTTATTCCTAACATCTTCCTCAAATCATCAAGAGCAAATCTTCTCTTCCCAATTTTTTCATATTGCTTTAATAATTCATAAATACGAATTGAATATGTACTTTTGAGTTGAATAATATAGCTAATTTTAAATGAAGTAAATTCTTTTTTTAATTGTAAAAGATATGGCTTTAATTTCTCTGAGAACTCAAACTCAATAATTCCTTCGTGCTTAAAGTATTCAGCTGAAGCAACCCAAGAAGTAATAAGTTCTCTATTATCATCTTTTTGAATGATTAATGTTTTCTTGTTTAATCTAATAATTATTTTCTTCAATTCTCTGTAAGCATTCTTAGTAGATAATCCTATAAAGTCTGCAACTTCTTTTATTTTAATATTATAGTATTTAAAATCAATATCATTGGGGTTTATCAATGATACCATCATTAAAATAAATTTTTGCTCAACTAAGGTAAGCTTGTACCTAGCCTCTACAATTCTATTCGATTTACTTATCTGGACATCTTTTGACATTGAACAAATCCTTACGCTCATTTTATTTCGTTAGATCACAATTAAATTACATAAAATATAACGTCAATACAAATAGTTATAACTGACCGTAATTAAGTTATATTATCTAATAATGTTTGTAGTCATTATTTGTTAAATTAGGTGACCGTAAAAAAGTTATAGTTAACCGTAAAAAAGTTATATTTGACCGTAAATTAGTTATATTTGACCGTA
>JAOZMQ010000134.1 GCA_029934195.1 Candidatus Cloacimonadota bacterium
GCTTGAACAAAATTTTTAAGTTATTGATTAAAATATAACAAGTCTTTTTTTAATTCTGAGCAGATTGAATTTCCTTTAACTTTAGAATACCAAACTCTATAATTTTATGTAGCACCAGTTTTTAAAAAAAGAAAATATTACTTTAAGGTATCAAGTGTTCTTAATTTTCTTGACTCTAATATAACATAATTCTTCGTTGATATTTAGTATCTAAACGAAAAGGATCAAAGTCACTGATTACACGGATTAGTAAGGATTTAAAAGAATAAATTCTTATTGAAATTTTAATAATAATGGATAAAATAGAGAAAAAATTTAAAATCATCCTAATATTTGTAATTTCTTGCTATTTCCCGTCTATTATAAATTTTCTTAAATCCGCGTAACTCGGCGTAAATCCGTGGCTTATCAGTTTTTGTTCAGACACTATTTAGAGATTATTTATTAACTATTTCAAACAATAAAAAATGAAATATTATGTTGAAAGTTTCGTTATAAAAATAAAAAAGATAACAGGAAAATAATGATTTTAAAAATGAAAGAAAAAAAACTTAGAATTTTTTCAATAGTATTGTCAACAATATTTCACCTGCTTATATTTTTTATCATCATTATCTCAAAAAAAAATTCCCCAATCGAAATTCTCTCGAAGAAAAATGAAAAAGATATTGTTATGAAGTTTGAATTGATTGAAACACCAACTCCAAAATCACCACAAATTCCTGATGCTTCTACAAAATTTGTTTCTGATAAAACAACACAGGCACAAGATTTATTTAAAAAGGAAGATTTACTTTCCGGTACTCCATTTTCAAGTAATATTATTAATAATCAGGATAAAAAAATAAATGATTCTCAAGCTAAAATTTTGGAAAATAAAGATTCAAAACCAATTGTTCAGAATGATGTTACGGAAATTCGAGACGAATTTATTGAAAAAGCAAAATTCGAGATGAAGCATTTAAAAAAAAATATTGTTTCAATAAATAAAATTTCATCAGAGAATTTGATTTCAACTGCCAAAAAATATGGAAGTATTCAGTTTAATACTTATGAATGGGATTTTGCTCCTTACATGTTAGCAATGAAGAAGAAAGTAGAAAAAAATATTCATCCACCTCCGGCATTTACAAGAATGGGAATGATCAGCGGTGATATTCTTGTTCGATTTAAAGTAAAACTAAATGGAGAAATAGAAGATTTAGAAGTTTTGGAATATAATTCACATATTTCTCTTGTTCAGACAAGTGTAAGTGCTTTAACAAGTTCAGCTCCTTTTTTGCCTTTACCCAAAAAATTCCCTAAAAAATATCTTGAAGTAACTGCATTGTTTACTTTTAGTGTACGAAAATAAATAAGGATAGTAAATGAAAGAAACAATAATAATGATTCAACAAGGTGGAATCTTAATGATTCCTTTAATTCTCTGCTCAATTACATCTGTCACAGTAATTATTGAACGATTAATAAGTTTACGAACAAGAAAAATTATTGTTCCGGAAGTTCTTTCAGTTATCGAAAATATCAAGACAAAAGATGATATTTCGTTGGCATTATCTGTTTGCGATAAACATCCGGGAGTTTTTTCACACATAATAGCGATTGGCTTAAAAAATCATAATCTTCCAATAAATGAAATAAAGGAAGAATTTATCGATCAGGGAAGGCAAGAAATAAGAGTATTAGAAAGAGGTTTTATCATTTTGGAAACGATTGCTGTTATTACTCCGATTTTAGGATTACTTGGAACAGTTTTAGGTATGATAAAAGTTTTTCATATTATTTCAATATCTGGTGTAGGAGAAGCAACTGCTTTATCCGGTGGAATTTCCGAAGCTCTTATTACAACTGCGGTAGGACTCTCAATTGGAATTCCTACTTTAGTCTTCTTTAATTATTTTTCTCACAAATCAGAAAACTTTATTTTAGATATTGAGCATTTTTCAAATTCGCTGATAAAAAAAATAAAAAAATTTAAAGAAAATGATGTTTCAGATATAAAGATCAAAGTTGCCAAAAATGAAATTATTGAGTAAATCGAAAAGACAAATTGTCATTAATGTAACTTCTTTGATTGATGTTGTTTTGTTGCTATTGATTTTTTTTATGATAACATCAAGATTTTCTGAACAACCTGGAATGAAGCTTGAGTTACCGGAATCAAAAACTTCATCAACAGAAGAAGCTGATAATTTGGAAATTTATATTTCATCTGAAAATGTAATTATGCTTAACGGAAAAGAAATTCTCTTTGATAATCTAAAATTAAAATTGGGAGAAATTCAAAATGAAAGTAAAAGTATTGTTATAAAAGCAGATAAAAACACAAAACATGGTTTGGTTGTACAAATTATGGATATTGCAAAACAAAGTGGAATCTACAAAATAGTAATAGCCACGAAATCAGATTGAAATTCTTTAATAATAATGTAAAGATTTTTAGTTGCTGTAACAAAAGAAATTCATCATTCTTTCCGATTTGTAAAGTTTTTTTTACTACAGTGAATTATTTTTTTTTCGATAAAATATAAACCCCAAAAAAATGAGGATATTATGAAAACAGTTAAAATATTAATTATCATTTTAATGATGTTTCTGATAATGAATTGTAGTAAAAAATCTACAGTTAATACTGATCCTGATGATAATCAAGTTACTGCTCTATCTATAAAAAATATTATTGAAAATAATGTGAAACCATACAAAGTTCAATTTATGTTTTCTTTGAGAGATCAAGATGATCATGCTGTTAACATCAGCGAAACAGATTTTGTTAATGTTGAAACACAAATTTTGGAAGATGATTTAGAAATTGATTATACCGAAAGTAATATTCATTTTTATTCATCTGATGATTTTAAAATGGATATTGTTTTAATTCTTGATTTAAGTAAATCCATTGAAGATTCCGGTGGAAAAAATGATATGATTGCAGGTGCAAAAACGATAATAAATACCCTTACCGAAACACATCGAATTGCCATCTATGAGTTTAATCACAATGATCCTTCAGATAATTTTTCATTGATTCAAGATTTTACTTCAGATAAAACAGAAGCAATAAATTCACTTGATGATTTTATTAATAATGCTACATATTATCCGGGATTTTCTCTTTGTTGGGACACAGTTCAAGCTGGTCTTGAACTTTTTTCTGAAATTTTAGAACCAGATAAAGTTCGGTCTTTAGTTTTTCTTTCAGATGGATTTGATAATAATAGCACTGCAACACCTGAAGAATTAGTTAGCACAGCAACTGCAAAATTGGTTAGATTTTATTCAATTGCTTATGGGCAAATTTTGGCTGAAAATGAAATAATTCTGCAACAAATGGCAGAAGATACAGGTGGACAATATTATAATGCAGAATCTCGTAGCGATATTCAGGAGCAATTTGTTCAAGTTGTAAGTGATCTCGGAGGTAATTATTTGATAAATTATACTACATCCGCAACAGAGAACTTCCAAGTAAAAATTCTTTTTTCTTATAAAAGTATTGATGCTGATATTCCAATTGAAGGACAAGTAAATATCGAAGAGATAAGTGCTCCTGTTCAGTGGGGAATTATATCTTATGATGAGCCAACTTTTTCTGAAAACTTTCTTCACATAAAAGTAAGGGCAGATCATATTCCGGGAAATATTGATAAATTTCGATTCAAAATAGATATAGAAGATCTTCCTTTAGTGTCTTTGGCAAATTCAATTGGTGGAGGTTTAATTTATGAGTGGACTTCGCCATTCAAAATGTTTGACAATTATTATGAAACAACCGGTAGCTCATTAAAACTTGGTGATTCCGGTGGACTTTTTAAAATCACAATTCCTTATGAAATCGGTCAAAATTTGATAATTCCAATTATTTTTGATAATTCAGAATATTCTCATAATATGTTGTTTTATGGAGGAGATGAATCTGAATTGGATAGTGAAAATTATTGGTATCACGAATTAGTTGTTGGTACAAATTGTTGTAATCTTTTACCTTTATATAGTGCTACAGGTGTGGACACATTAACAACTTTCCAATGGGAAATGGTGAATTTTTCTGATTCAACTGGTTTTTTATATGATTTATATTTATCTCCATATTTAGCTCCACCTGTTGATCTTATCGCAGAAGACATTGATGATTTTTCTCATATTTTGGAATCTCCACTTATGCCGGAAACGGAATATTTTTGGAATATTATCGCTAAAAAAAATGATCAAGAATATATAAGTTCTATATGGAAATTTACAACTACTTCAATAGATACAACTTTCTATCGATATATTGAGGGAAATTGAATATTCAAGCAATAATAGATTTTTTTTCCTTTGATGAAAACACAAAAGTATGGAATGAAATAAAGAATCTCAATTTAGCAAATATTAATGAAATTAGAAAAATTGTTGATAAATTTCCAGAACATCCAGTCAAAGACCTCCTTAGTTTAAGAAAAATACAGTCAAAAAATTCGCTAAAATTTTTTAATGTAGAAAAATTGTTGATAACAGAAAGAAGCTCTCAGCAGGCAAGTTCTTCAGTTATTGCTCAATATCATGGCGATTTATTTTCAAAATTTAAGACTGTTGCTGATTTATGTTGCGGTTCCGGAATAGATTTAATCTCTTTATCAAAAAATAAAGTCTTGGTTTATGCAGTTGACTTGGATAAAACAGTTTTACTTACAGCGGAATTTAATACTCAACTATTTTCAAGTAGAAAAATTATTTTTCAAAACATAAAAGCAGAAGATTTTTCTGAACAAGTAGAAGCTATTTTTATTGATCCAGATAGACGAATGAAAGGAAACCGTTTTGTTAATGCTGAGGATTTATCACCCAATTTGGAATCAATTTTAGAATTACAAAAGAAATATAAAAATCTGGCAATAAAATTCTCTCCAGCAATGAATTATGATCGATTAAAATTACCTGAAAATCATACTTTTGAATTTGTTTCAGAGTCTGGAAATTTGAAAGAAATTCTTCTTTGTTTTGGGAATCTAACTACAAAAAATGTTAAAAGAAAAGCAGTTCTTTTGCCAGAGAAGAAGATTCTCTGTAATAAAGAAAATCTACTTTTATCTATTTCAGAAATTAAACAATATCTTTTTGAACCGGATCCTGCAATTATTCGAGCACATCTATTGAAAGAAATTGCACAAATTATTGGATTTCAACTATTTGATTCACACTTGGCTTTATTAACCGGAGATTATAGTGCTTTTTCTGTTTATGGGAAATTTTTTAAAGTTATCACTTATTTTAATTTCAACATTAAAAAATTGAAAAAATATCTCAAAGGAAATGCAATCGGTAAATTAACGATTAAAACTCGTGGTTATTCGGAATCTGTCGAATCCTTTCGTAAAAAACTAAAACTAAAAGGTAAGAATTCTTCAATTTTATTCATACTAAGAATTGGGAAAGGGCATATTTTTTTGTTTGCAAAGAGAGCATAAAAATTTCATAACACAATGGCAAGGTTTTGTCCTTTTATTGATTAGAAGAGACTTTACAAATTAAAAATGGATTCATGGAGAAAAGAAGAAAAATACAGAAGGATTTTTTAAAACAGTGGAGAAATTTTATTTCCTGGCAATCTTTTGATAAGATTTTTTAATTCCAATATTAGAAGATTTGAAGAAAGTTCACCAATTGAGATAGAGGCTTTAATTAACAAATTATCAAAATCAATTTCTGGTTTATTTTGTAATAGAATCTGATAAATTTTATCTTCTTCTTTCGATAATTCTGGGAAAAAAGTCATTTGTTCATTTTCATCAGAAATGATATTATAGAAATCTTTAATATCATTTGCTGATGAAATAATATTACCCCCGATTTTAATCAAATAATTAGGACCTTCTGCTTGTGGACGAGTGATATCACCGGGGAGAGCAAAAATATCTCTATTTTGATCGGTAGCAAATTTTGCTGTTAATAGAGCCCCGCTTTTTTTTGATCCTTCTATTACAAGTGTACCGAGACTGAGACCACTAATAATCCTATTTCTTGTTGGAAAATGCCATCTTTCAACTTTTACACCAGGCAAATATTCTGTAATTATTGCACCATTTTTAAGGATTTTTTCAGATAGAATCTTATTTTGAGGAGGATATATTTGTTCACAACCTGTTGCAAGAATTGCAATTGTTCTCCCACCAGATTCCAGAGCCGCTTGATGTGCCAAAGTATCAACTCCATAAGCCAATCCGCTGATAATGGTAAACCCTGATCTTGCAAGATTAGATGCAATTTTTTTACTTTGTAATTTCCCATAATTGCTTGGTTTTCGAGTTCCTACAATACTAATTGTTCGCCGAAAGTCGTCTTTTCTTAAGTTTCCCCGATAAAAAAGGAAAGGAGGTGGATGGAAAATAGTCTTCAAAAGAGGTGGATATAAATCGTCTAAAATTGAAATGAATTTTATATCAAATTTATTGATAAGTATCTCAATTTTATCCCACTCTGGATAACTAATTTCTGAAGACAAATCTATCTTTTCTTGTTGCGAGAGGAAATCAACTTGTTCAAGTCTTTCCATATTTCCGAGAAAACTATCCGGTTCTCCGAGAGTTTCAACTAACCGGATAGATTTAACTAAGCCAATATTTTTTACTGATAGAAGTTTAAGCCAAGCTCTAATCTTCTTCATTTTCTTTTAAGACAATTTGATGTAATTGTTTCTTTAATTTATTTAAATTTGTTCCAGTTATAGCTGAAATCACAATGATACTTTCTTGAAGTTTTTCTTCAAACTCTTTTCTAATCATCGAAAGCATTTCATCTCTATCATCTTCTGGAATAGTATCAATTTTACTTAAAGCAATTACATGATATTTTGAATCAAGATATGGGTCATATAAATGAAGTTCTTTTTTCAATGTTTGATAATCCTTAAAAGGTTCATTAGAATTAACATCAATTAAAAAAAGGAGAGTTTTCGTTCGCTGAATATGTCTCAAAAATTGCAAACCTAACCCTTTCCCATCATGTGCACCTTCGATTATTCCAGGAATATCAGCCATTACATAAGAATCGTAATCATTTACATTTATAACTCCGAGTGATGGTTCCAAAGTTGTAAACTCATAATTTGCAATCTTAGGATGTGCAGATGAAATAGAGCTTAAAAGAGTAGATTTTCCAGCATTTGGAAATCCTACCAAACCGACATCTGCCATTAATTTGAGAACTAATTCTAATTCAAGATAACCGCCTTTTCTTCCCGGATAAGATTTCCGTGGAGCTTGGTTAGTCGATGTTGCAAATCGAGAATTTCCTTTACCTCCAAGACCGCCTTTTGCAAGGATTACTTCTTGACCGTTTTGAGTAATTTCAGCGATCTTCTCATGTTTTCCTTCAGTAATATCGTAGATTTCTGTTCCGAGAGGAAATTGAATATATGTATTAACTCCAGTTCTTCCGGTTTTGTTATTTCCAGAACCGTGTTTCCCGTTATCTCCTTTATATAATTTTGAATAACGAAATTTTATCAATGTATTGATATTCTCATTTCCGACAGCTATCACGCTACCGCCATCTCCTCCATCTCCTCCGTCAGGTCCCCCTTTTGGAACAAATTTCTCCCGACGAAAGCTAATGCAACCATTACCGCCTTTTCCTGCCTCTACTTTAATTCTGGCAAAATCTATAAACATATTTCTCCTTCAAAAGGTTTAGAGACAATTGTATTTTTTTTGATTATCTCTAAACCACTTTTTTTTCTTATTTCAGCAAAATCATCTTATGATTTTGAACTTCTTTTCCAATATTAGCTCTGATAAAATACATACCAGAACTCACTTTATTATTATTAATATCAGTGCCATTCCAAATAAATTGGCGGACGCCTTGATTCAAATTACCTTTAAAGATTGAGGAAATTATC
>JAOZMQ010000135.1 GCA_029934195.1 Candidatus Cloacimonadota bacterium
AACTCCTTATTTAATCAACTTATATTACTAAATTATAGGAGGGTTCAAAGATGTCAAGAACATTTTTTAAAAAAAACAATCTTTCTTTCTCTTGTCAATTTAGTTGACAGTATTGTAAACAAAGTTGACTTTTGCAAAAATTAAAGGATGGATATATGTTGAAAGATTTAATTGCGAAGCTTCGCACAAAGTTGAACGACTCGGAAGATTCCGAAATTAGACAAACTCTTTCCAGCTTAGAAAGAGAATCAAATGACGTTTTGGAAAGCCTAAAAACTGCAAACGCTGAGTCTAAATCAAGAAAACTCACAATCAGAGAACTTGAAGCAAAATTAGACGACAATTCAAACAGCAGTGAAACTTTTCAAAAAAAACTCAAAGAGAGAGATTTGAAAATCAAGGAATTAGAGACAATCAAAAGTCAATGGGATTCACATCAAGAAAACATCAAAATTTCAAACCGTAAAGCTTGGGAAGAAAAAGCAAAAAGATTTATAGTTGAAGAAACAAATCCCAATAAAGCAAAAATTGATTTAATTCGTGACCGTTTCAAGTTTGGAACAGATGAAGAAAAACTAACTGACGAGGACATCTCTAAAAATTTAAAAAATCTCGAACCTTATGAGGCTATCAATTATTTCCAAAATTCAAAAGATGGAACTAATTTCAACAATGGAAACCCAAAAGGACAGACAGGACAGACAGAAGATTCCCCTTTTAATTTCCAATAATCTCAAACAAGGATAAAACAAAATGGCAGTAAAAAATCTAAGAGATTGGGCTTTAGGCGTAAGTTCAAAAGGACTTGAAACTCAAATTTCCCAACTCGCAAAAGAATCTGGAATATTAAGCACAATGCTTTTTCAACCAGCAAATCACGGATTATTCCATAAGTACAAACTCGCTGAAAACCTCGCAAGTGGTGGATTTAGAGCAATCAACGGTTCAATAGTACCGTCCAAAGTTACCCAAAAAGTACAACAAGAAGATCTAAAACTTTTAACCGACCTCCAAAGATTAGACAAAGGATATTGTGAAACTTATCCAGGCGGAGCAAATTCAGCATTTGAAGAAGACTCTCCGCAATTCGTGGAAGGACTCGGACAGAAAGCAGCGACTCAATTTATTTATGGAATTAATGGATCTGGAGACGAAGAAGGTTTTGCGGGACTCCGTGACCTTGCAGTCGCAAACAACAAAACAATCTCACAAGGCGGAGCAGAAGGCTCATCAACTACAATTCTTTGCGTGAAATGGAAAAAAGATGAGACTACAGGTCTTTTCAATCCTGCAAATTTCAACAAAGGAAAAATCGTAAACATTGAAATGGAAAATAACGGAAAGTGGTTTATGGAAACCACAAACACATCAACCGGAGCAGTAAAACCTGTCTATGGTGCTTTGTACGAGTCTTATTTATCCCTTTTAATGTCAAACCCAAACAACGTCTTTGCTTACACAAATATTCAAGATGCAAGTGGCAAAAAACCAACTTCAGCGAATATGGACAAAATGATTGCTTCTGTAAAAGCGAAGCCATCAGACACCATTATCTATATGAATTGGACAGCTTTGAGACTCCTTCAGGAGCTGAAAGTTGACAAGCTCCAAATATCGACAACCGACACAGACTACAGCAAATGGCTCATTTCTTGGAACGGAATCCCAATCGTTCTTGAGGAAAATTTAACTGATACAGAAAGCTATTCTTAGGAGGAATGATGAAAAAACACGGATTTCTAACAGATGAGTCTCTAATAATTGCGGACGAGTATGATGTGTCCACAGCTGGAAGTCTCCCAAATATGATAAATGTTGGTGGAAACACCAACGGAAAAGTAAACATTAAGGTCTTTGCTTCGACTGATTTTGCTGTTGCTTCCTCATCTTCATACAATATCGAATTAGAATGTTTCACAGCTGATACAGAAGGAAGTGCAACTTCTCCGATAACAAATGGGCATGTGTATTTACTACACAAAACAACTGCTGACGGAGCGATTGCAGTTGATGAAGGTAACTTGATAACAGAATTTGTTATCCCTCCAGACTTACTTGGAGCAAATAACTGGATCAATATAAAAACTCTCGGATCAGCAACCGGAAAAATAGATGTATTTGCCTCCATCCTAATCTAAATGGTACACTCCTAAAAGTTGGGGAGACTTCCCTCCTCCCCTTCTTTTTTTTCAACAAAAGGATAAAAAAATGAGCTGGACAAATACCGAACTAACGACATCTACAGATTTAAAAGCTTATGAATCAGAATTAAACACTTTGATTGACATAGCTGAAACAACTCACACCATCGAAAACCAATCAATATCAACCGCTGAAATAGAAGGTGACTCAATTTACGTTTCCCAATCAAAAGGCGGTTCAGAGATAATTATTCAAGCCAAATCAGATATTGACGCATCAAATGGATTGATTGTAAAATTACAAGAAAGTTCAGATAATACAGAATGGGAAGACGTAGAAGGTCAATTATTCTCAACTACTGATAGTTTTTCAAATGAAGATGTTCTTGTTAGATTCCCAATTTCTGAAAATTCCCTTGAATATGTTCGGATTTATATTACTTCAAATGTTGGCAATTCTGGAACAATCTCAGCATTCATTGAAGGGCTTTACGCTGTAAAAATTGAACTAACAAAGTCAATTCTAAAGCCTCGTATTTTGGCTTTTCTATCTTCATCTTTTAGAGAATGGTTTGAATATCACAAAAGAGATGGAATTGATCCAATTGATATGGTCAATAATCCTTTAATCTTCTCCGAAGCATCTACATTATACACTCTTTATTTGATTTATTCAGATTTTGCAAGTGGTGGAACTTCTGGAAGTTATCAAGAAAAAGCTGATAGATACAAAAACCAATACAATGTTGCATTTGCTACCGCTGTAAACTTAATTGACATAGATTTAGACATTGACAACGAAGTTGACGAATACGCAGTAAAGATAAACGGAAAGCTGGTAATCTAATGAAAATAAGCTACTCAAAAGATTATGACATATTGAATTTAATGGCTAATTTGAAAACAAGAAAAAAGACATTGAAAACAATGGCTATGATCGGATTAGAGGAGTTTCGAGAAAACACAAAAAACGGTAAAGATGCGAACGGAAAGAGATTCCATAAATATTCCAAAATGACAAAAGCATTCAAAAAGAAATGGGGTAAATCTCAAACATTGGTAAACCTTACTTGTGGAATCGAAAACGGAAAAGCTGTCTCAGGTGGAATGATGACAAGCATTTCCATAAAATCAGACAACGATTCAGCTGAAACATATTTTATAGATGCAAAAAAAGGCGATCTTGCTTATGATCATCAAACTGGAGCTGGAAGATTGCCAATCCGTGAGTTTGTAGGTTGGACGAAAAAAGCATTGTCAAGAGCGGACAAATACCTCGACAAGCAAATAGACAAATGGATTAATAATATATGACAAACAAGCAAAACGAAGCAATTCAAAAAATTGAAAGGATTATCCACGATCTCAAAACCAACGGAAGAAGAACAATTAAATACATTGGTCGGATTCCAGAAAGCGTTGAGTGTGGGAACAAATATCCAGCTGTTTTCATTGAAGAGGGTAACGAAGATTACTCTTGGGATGGAAATGTTGTTGCCGGTCAAGTTTCATATGAATATGAATTGAATTTATATTTACATCACAATATCGAAAAAAACAGAGTCGAAGAAATAAACAAAATTCAAAACAAAATCAATACAGCTATCCTTCAGGACTTATCACTAAGAAATGTGGTCGCATACAGCCGTTTAATTTCGGTAGAAAAAGGAAGCTTACAAAATAACGAATATTCAAAAGAAGATGTCAACCAAGCGGGTTATTATGCGAATAATACAGTGCGAAAAATGACGTTTAGATTTTGGATATTAGATACGAGGAACTAAAATGGCTAATAAATACGGAAATATGCAAGCGGTGACGATATTTGAAGAGGTGGCTTACAATACCGTCTTGGCTGATTATTCAACCAAAACAGCAACGATTTATTGCACAATGAACCCGAAACCTAACAAAGATGAAATCACAATCCCATTCAAAACAGGGCTTGTTGTTGACCACCCTTGTGAAAGTCTTGGCGGGAAAGAAAAAGATGAAGTTACATTGTCCGGAACATTCACAAAAGAAGTTGAAATCTTCTTTGAGGGGTTTGGGGTTAAAACAGGAACGACTACGACTACATATAAATCAAATTACATTGTTTACGGTCAAGCTAAGAGTTGGCAAATAATCAGAAGCGAAATTAGATCTGGTAGCAATCCTTTAATTGTTGACCTTTGTATGGGATCAACATTGAAAGCTTTCAAATTGGATATGTCAAGCGACATCGTGACATTTGAAGCTACTTTCGACTGTTTCTATTTCCCAGAGCATAGTATTGATGTTGCTCCAATATTAAATGGACTTACTCCAATCTCAGCACCTTCTTGTATTACTCCATACAAGAAGGGAGAAGTTGATGGTGTTTCATTGTGGGACGATACTTTTGATGACTTCACATCACTAACGCTCGATATTGCTGTTGAATATATGGACGATGAAATCAACTTCGGAAGACACACGACAAGGCAGAGGCAAATAATAAAAGCAGTAACAGGTTCTTACTCTTGGTCGGCGATATACAGCCCATCAGACGATATGGACTCAAATGAATTTCTTTTCGATCCAAGAGAATATGGTGGAAAAGGATTTCTCGACTTTACTTTAATGTCAGATCGAAATTTTACGTTCGGTGTATCTTCAATCATAACAAGCTTGGAAACTCCAGACCCAGAAAAAGGAATATTTGTCACAAATGTAAGCGGGAAGTTGACTGGTAAAGGAACACACAATGCAATTCAAATAAGAGCAACAACACCATAAAATGTCATTAAAATACGGAAATGAGCAGTTTGTCCAGATATGGAAAGAGGACGTTTTTAACACGATTCTTGCCGATTATTCGTCAAGGGGCGTTCAGTTGGATTGTGTAATGAATCCAAAGCCAAACTATAAAGCTATCAACGTCAAAAGTGATAATATGCGAGTTTCTAAAAATCCTTATAATACACAGCAGGGGTTGCGGAGTGATTCTGTAACCCTTAGCGGTGTGTTTACGGAAGAAGCAAAGCTTTTATTTGAAGGATTTGCGAAGAAAACAAGCGGTCATTACTATGTTGATACTGTGCCATTTGGACAAGCGACCAGCTTTCAGATATTCAGGACTGGAATAAATGAAACATACAAGACAGAAATGTGCAGAGGTGCAACTTTAACGAGTTTCAGTCTTAAATTTTCAGGAAGCACATCGACATTTACAGCGAAATTTGATTGTTTCTATTCGGATAATAGAACAATTTCAAGCTTAACGGGTTTTACTTTGCCGGTTTTACCGGAATCAAAAGACGTTTATCTTGTTTCAGAAATGTCAGCTGTTTCTTTATTTAATGGACAATATACTGATTTTATTTCAATGGATTTGAATATTAAAGTGAAACACATCAATTCTAAATATTTGTATAACAACAGTAACGAGAGAGAAAACCCATTAATTGAAGAAATTACAGGGGATTTTAATTATTCAGTAATGCAAGACGAATGGGATATGGGTTATGCGGAATACATCAATGACCCATCAAGATACGACACAGTAGGAGCTTCAATATTTCAAATTAATAATACTGGAACTGGACCAACAAAAGATTATCGATTTTACATCAACGGAGTAATTTCAAGCATAACAAAACCAGATCCCGACAAAGGAGTTTTCACAATGAAAGTTTCAGAGAACATTGCAGGGATCGGATCGGATTACGCACTAAAAATAATACAACAAGGGACTTAAAAATGGAAAAAATGAACGACAAAATAGAAAGTTGCTTTATGGACGAGCAACCGGATTTTTACACAAAAGTAAATTTTGAAAACACACACATTGCAACAATAAGACAACTAACTCCACGAGATTGGAATTCTATCTATTCAGATGAAAAAGAAGATCCGCATCAAATAACCTCAATGATTATGATATGCGCATTGGGTGGAACAATTGCAGGAATATCGCACAAAATAGGAAATGAGGGTTGGAAGTGGGATAGACCAGTCAATGAGAATAATTTCTCACTATTGAAAGCAGAATACAGAGAAGAAATAATCAAAGCTTACAATGAAAGCATTAAAAAATTCAATAAAAACAAAAAGGCTATTTCCCTAAACTGACAAAAGCTCTTCGGTTATATTTGAACAATCCGGCAGACAAGATCGAGGAGCTTATAAACGGATTTGCTGGAAATTATTCTTTCTGTCGGAATTGTAAAAGAGAAATAGGTTGTTTCAATAAAAATAAATTGCCTAAAATATTAAGATTCAATATTGAGATGTTAAAATATTTCTTTGATGAAATTTTCCCATTCAAAGGTGACAAATATGACCAACCAGAATGGTTTGTTTATTTTTGGAATGTCCTTGAAAATGAAAAACAAAAAATAATGGAAGAGAAAAGAGATGGCAACAAAAAAAGAAGTTAAAATAAAAGTTGCATTTGACAACAAGCAAGCAATTTCAAACATAAAGAAGCAATCAAATGCAGAGGTTGATTTAAAGAAAAAAAGTAAAGATTTATCAACTGCATTTTTAGACGCTTCGACAAGTACTGGTTCGCTAAACAGCGGGATAAAAGCGACAATCCTATCATTAGGAAAAGGAGCTATTGCAGTCGGAGCAATAACCGCAAGCCTTGCAGTTATGACAAAAGCAATTTCTGCATCAGTACAAACCGCATCAGATTTTCAAAACTTAGAGACAAGATTGATTTCTCTTTATGGAGGAGTTGATAGAGCTACAGAAGCATTTAACGCATTTAAAGATGTTGCATCACAGACACCGTATTCAGTTCAGAAAGTTGTAGAATCCGGTGCAACACTAAAAGCGATGGGGCAAAATGCAGAGGAAACAATTGGAATGGTTGCCGATCTTGCCGCTTATATGGGTTTGGATATGACTGTCGCCGCATCTCAATTCGGGAGGTCAATGTCTGCTGGTTTGGCTTCTGCCGATATTTTCAGAGAAAAAGGGATCTCAAAAATGGTCCTTGATTTCCATAATCTAACAGACGTTACAAAAGTTAGTTCTGAAATGATAGAAGAAGCATTGCGGGCAAAAGTTGGAGGAGCAACAAAATTACTTGCAAGCACTCTAACCGGTGCAATTTCAAATATGAATGACAGTCTTGACGCTTTAAAAGTTTCAATCGGTTCTAAACTTCTTCCAATGTTAACAGAAGGAGCGAAAACAGCCGGAAATTTCTTTAGAAAGTTAAGTGAAACAAGCCTTGAGACTACAATTAGAGAAATGAAAGCTCTTGGAGTTGAAACAAAAGCAATTGCCGAAATTGAAAAATTTGGAATGGAGCAGGAATTAATAAAAATAGAGTCTCAATTAAATAAAACTCATCTCAAATATAAAGACATTAAAGATGTTCAAGCTGAATCAATTCGGTTGAGCAATGAACAAAAAGCGGTTATTAAATTAGAAGCGGATTTACAGCAGAAGAAATTTAAAACAGTTGAAGATTTAGGAGCATCAGTCTTTAGGTTAAATATCCCATTAGAAGAGCAATTACAACTCAATAAAGACATTCTATCAATGAAAAATGAAATAGGGCTCGCTTACGGGAAAGTTTACAGAGTAGTAAAAGACACAAAAAAAACACTTTCAGACGAAACAGATTTACTTGTTGAAAACAAAGATTTGATAATTGAAAGAGAAAAACTAA
>JAOZMQ010000136.1 GCA_029934195.1 Candidatus Cloacimonadota bacterium
ACTATTTACAGAATTAGCGAAAAAAGAAAACTATGAGGTCAGGAGTTCTGAAATTATTATCAATTTATGCAGATTGCACATTTCATCAATCAACTAATAGAATTATCCAAAATTTGTAAAACAATGATTTCTAATAAAATCACGCTGAAACATCTTTGGAAACTTTTAATTGGATATTTGATTTATGTTGAGATAAATATTGAGGAAATGAGCGAATATTTTTTCAAAACAAATTCTATACATTTGAAGAAGATGAAATATTGAGATTTAATTGTTATAAAATAAAAAAGGAGTTCATTATAAAAACGTAATCGAATTTAAATAGCTATAAATTCGGAAAAATAAGCAGAATGGGATTGTATTGTCTAAAATCAGTATTATAAAAAATAAATAGAAATAAAGTGATTCACTCTGAATGGCTGTTTTTTTTAAATAAAGGAAAATATTCTTGACTTTAATAAAGTTGTAAAATATTTAGAAGCACAAATTGAATACTCAAAAAAGGAAGTTTTGATGATAGAAGTTATTAAAGAAAAATGTATTGGTTGTGGAGTTTGCGTTAACAGTTGTTCATACGATGCTATAATAATGAATGAACAGCTTGCAGAAATTGATACAGAGAAGTGTACGCTTTGTGGTGCTTGTGTAAGTGCTTGTTCATTCGATGCTATTATTATTAGAAAATATTCAAAAACAATTATTGATAAATCTTTGTATGAAGGAATCTGGGTTTTTGCTGAACAAAGAAATCAAGTATTAGCTCCGGTTGTATTTGAATTACTTGGTAAAGGTCGAGAATTAGCTGATGAAAAAGAATGTGGACTTACAGCAATTCTATTAGGACATGAAGTTGAACCTCTTGCTGACGAAATTTTAGCTTATGGAGCAGATAAAGTAATTCTTGTTGATGATTTGGAATTGAAAGATTTTAAAGATGAACCTTATTCTGAAGCATTAGTTAGCTTAATTAGGAAATATAAGCCAGAGATAGTTCTTTCAGGTGCTACCAATATGGGACGTTCATTTATACCACGAGTTGCAGTAGAATCAAATACGGGCTTAACTGCTGATTGTACAGGTCTTGAAATTGATAATGAAACTGGTGATCTTAAACAAACACGACCTGCTTTTGGCGGAAATATTATGGCAACGATTGTTACTCCAAACCATCGACCACAAATGGCTACTGTACGGCATAAAGTCATGGTTTCACTTGAAAGAGATGATACCAAATCAGGCACAATTGTTACAGAAGAAATTAATTTTAAAAAAGATGTATGCAATACAGAATTTCTTGGATCTGTTAATGAAGAAGGACAGCAAATCAATATTGTTGAAGCTAATATTGTTGTTGCAGGTGGTCGTGGATTAAAAGAGGAAAAGAATTTTAAACTTCTTTCAGATTTAGCAAAAGAACTTGGAGGAGCAGTTGGAGCATCGAGAGCCGCAATTGATTCTGAATGGATAAGTTATCCTCATCAAGTTGGGCAAACCGGTAAAACAATTAAGCCAAAAATCTATATTGCAGTCGGTATTTCAGGAGCAATTCAGCATCTTGCTGGAATGCAATCAGCAGATTATATTATTGCTATTAATAAAGATGCGGATGCACCAATTTTTAAAGTAGCTGATCTTGGGATTGTTGGGGATCTTTTCGAGATTATTCCAAAACTTACAAAAATGTTGAAACAGGCATAATGATAATAACCCCACACGTAACTGTTTTGAATAGTGAAAATATTTGTGAAAATTTTTCAATTAAGATAAAAAGCAAATATCTAAAAACTGATGAAAATTTTAATTTTAAAGAGGAAAATCTTATTGCTTTTCCTCCTTTTATCAATTCGCATGACCATCTTATTGGAAATTGGTTTCCACACGCCGGCGATAATGCTCCTTACAAGAATTCCCATATCTGGGTAGAAGATATGAAAAATTCACCATATTATTTAGAAAGAAATAAAATATGGCAATATCAAGGAAATTTTGATTTATTAAATGAAGAAGCTTCTACTTTGGTTGAACTTGGAATATATAAAAATCTTTTTTCAGGAGTCGGCTACGTAGCAGACCACATGCCAAGACAAAAATCAGAGTATTATCAAAAATATCCGATAACAATTTTTGAGGAATATCGGCAAGCACATTCAATAAAATTAGGAAATTGGTGGGGTGGCAGTACAATTAAAAAAGAATGGGATGCAACAAATAGTAAAATACCTTTTATGATTCATCTTAATGAAGGAATTGATTTAGAGACAAGAAGTGAATTTAAAGAATTAGAAAAAATGGGAATGTTAGATAAAAATACTCTAATAATTCATGCCATTTCATTGACAGATGAGCAAATAAAAAAATGTGGAAATCTTGGAGTTAATATTTGTTGGTGTCCGGTTTCAAATCATTTTTTGATTGGACAAACTCTTGATATTGAAAGCTGTTTTAGGCACAATGTAAATGTAGTTATTGGAACAGATTCATCATTTTCAGGAAGTATCAATTTATTTGAGGAATTAAATTTTATTAAAGATAATTTTCCTGAAATATCTTCAAAAGAAATATATAAAATGATAACTGAAAATCCAGCAAAAATATTTAATATTACCCAACCTCAAATTACTAATTCTAAAAATGATAGCCTCTTGATTTTAAAGAAAAAAGAATCTGAACCATTTGAAAATATTTTTCACAGAAATATTTCCGATATTGAATTTTTCCTTTTTAAAGAAAAACCACTTTTTGGTAAAATTAAGTATTTAACTCCATTTGATATTAATAAAGATGAATTTCATTTTTTTGAATTAGATGGAGATAGTTATTTTGTTTATGGACATCCTGAAAATTGTCTTGAAAAAATTGAATCTAAGCTTGGTTATAGGAAAATATTTCCTTACCTTCCTTTTAAATGATTAAACTAATTGAAATTTTTGCAAGTATTCAAGGAGAGTCAACTTATGCTGGACTTCCTTGTATTTTCATAAGATTTGCCGAATGTAATTTAAGATGCAATTATTGTGATTCAAAATATACATACATCACGAGATTTAAGAAATCAATAGAAGAAATCTTATCTGAAATAGAAAATTGGAAGCATATTAAATTAGTTGAAATTACAGGTGGTGAACCATTATTACAAAAAGAAATCTATCCACTTTTTCAAGCCTTACACCTTAGCGGATATAAAATTTTATTAGAGACAAATGGTTCAATGTCTTTAAAAGAAGTTCCAGAATATGTTGTCAAAATAATTGATGTTAAATGTAAAGGAAGTGGAGAAGAAAACAGTTTCTTAACAGAAAATCTTTTGTATATTAATGGCAAAAAAGATGAAATAAAATTTGTTTTATCTGATCGAAAAGATTTTGATTTTGCTGTTAGTTTTATTATAAAAAAACAACTTCAAAATAATAAAATAATTTTCTCAACTGTCTTTAATAGACTTGAGCCCCAAACACTTGCAGACTGGATATTAAAATCTGAAATAAATGTCAGATTACAATTACAAATGCATAAATATATTTGGGACCCTGAAAAAGAAGGAGTTTAAATCTTTGGTATTTTTCTATCAAAGAAAGGATTTTTTGAACTTACACTTAAAGGGATAGCATAAGCAATTTTCACATCTTTTCCTAATATTTCATTTTCAACTATTATCTTACCAATTGAAAACATTATCCGATTATCGACTCTATTATCGGTTGCGATACTTACAGCTGAACCAATAGCAATTCCTAAATCACCAGTGTTGAAAGCACAAGGATGACTATGATATTTGCTTTTTTCTTCACAATTTTGATAACCACATAATCCACAATTTGTTATGCCTAATGATCGGATTTTTGTACCAATAACAATCATTGCTTGAGCAGAAAGAATATTTGTAGCATCTCGCAAAAAAAATCCGGGAAATGTTCTTTTTTCCTTTGAATTTAAAACCATATCAGAGATTTTCTTTATACCATCTTTATCGAAAATAGCAATAATTAGGTTGTCAATTCCTTTTCCTTTAGGAGCTGTTCTTGCTCCAACTGCCATCTTTTCTGCAATAGATATGACAGTTTTTTCTCTAATTTCTTCTTCAGTATTGAATTTCATTTTTTCCTCCATTTTTATAGGAATTTCTGAATTTTCTTTTTTTGTCGCTACTCTGTAGCTTAGTTTTCTTTTTATCTTTACCCAACGCTAACGCATTGGGCTACATAAATATCGCTTCTATGAAGCTGAAAAATAAATAATTTCCCAATTAATCTTTCTTCATGAACTTCTGTTCTTTATGGTTAAAAAATTCCTTTTCGTTCAGATACTAATTATCATCTATTTTTTTCTTTTAGCTTTATCGAGTGCTTTTCAATAGATAATTTTTAATTGACATATTTACTATTATTGAATTATTCTGAGATTCATTTCAAACGACTTTTAGGACATCAAGTCCATCCATTTCTGGCATTATCAAATCACATAAGATTAAATCCGGATTAAACTTACGAAACAATTCAATCCAATCATCATTCCGTTTGTAGCTTCTAACACCTCATATTCCCGATCTTCAAGATAATATCTCATGTTACAACAAAGTATCTCTTCATCATCAATTACCAAATATAAGTTTTTTTTTAGACATCAATGTATCTCTCTATTTGCTTATATTTTTTTTGGAAAATGAGGTCATATTTTTGCAAATCAACAAGATTGTAATTACGCTTCTTCCATAAATTTGAATTCTTGTATCAGTTTTGTAATCAATGCTAAGTTTATACGATCAACATTCTCAAATTCAAAACCAGATTCATAAAAGTCTGGATTAATACTCTTAGCAGACCAAACACAATTAGCTTTTAGAAAAATTCCACTTAAAGAATCCAACATAGGTTCTATTACTATTTCAAAGTTATAACTTTCATTTTTTATACAATTATTCTTACCAATAATTTTCATTCCTTTGGTATTGATTTCAATAAGATTTCCAATTTTCTTTTTCTTATCAAAATCAAAGATATCTGCATAATAAATAATATTGTTGCGAGTAAGACGTTTAGTATAAATCATTAAACCTCCATTGTATGTTTAAAACACATTAAATTTCACGATTATGAATAACCTAAAATATTTAAAATTCCGTCAAGAATATTTTTTTTAATTTTTGAGCAGGCAATAAAATTCTCATAAGTATAAAGAATTCGATAAATAAATGAAGCTACTATAATGAATTTAAGATATTATCAGTTTTTAAAAAAAGAAATTTTAATTTCTCAATCTTCGATAGGAAATGTTGTGATTAAGCCAACAGAATATTGTAAAATCAAAGCTGCATCAAAAGCTTGAATTTCATTATTTCCATCAACATCCGCAATAACAAATCTCCATTCTTGCCAAGGTAGAGGATCAATTAAAGGTAATGGATTTCCTCCTATAGAATAAATTAAAGCTAAAGAAGCATCATAAGCTTCAACTAATCCATTATTATCAATATCACCGTAAGGAATTTGGGAATTAGAATAAAATTCATAAGCACCAATATCAATGATATTATTAATTCGTTCATTTCCAGATAAATCAACCTCAGATGTCATAAATTCTGATATTTCATAAGAGCCGTTATCAATACATTGAGAAGGAGAATTAATTGAATATGGATGATTTCCATAGAAAATAAAATTCGGGTCAAGATCAAAATTCCCTGTTCCCTCGAAACCATTAGAAATATTGTTATAGGTTGTATAAAATGGTTTTGCATATAAAAATTCTGATTCCATAAAAAACGCACAAACATTATCACGTATTATATTATTTTGAACAAAAGGTTTTGAAATATAATTATGAATTGTAGCAGTTGATAAAAAGATGTCTTCATTCAAACATTCATTATTGACAATCGTATTATTGATAATTTTTGGAAAAGAATAAGATGAAAAAATAGTCGAACAGCTTAATAATCCGTAATTAAAAGCCATTAAATTGTTAGAAATAATGGGATTTGCATTTGTATTGCAGAAAATAACTCCTCCCCTTTTTGCCAGATTCATTTCAAAGATACAACAATTAATCAGTAATTTGGAAAAATTATTAATTGAAATTACACCACCAAATCCATTATCTTCAATTGCTTTGCTACATGAAAATTTGCAAAATTCTAATTTTGAGAGATTGTTAGTTGATAGAATATTTCTAAATCTGAGACCATTCCAAGCACCGTTTTCATTTTCATCTAAAGTAAATAATTCTGGAGAAATACTTGTAAATTCAATTAAATTATCGGGCTCTCCAATTGCAATAATTTGCCCATTAATTTCAATAGAATAAAAACCTTGAAATTCGATTTTTGTACCAGATAGAATTTGGAGAGATATATTATCCGGAATGATTATATCTGAAACGACTTTAATTGTATCAATATCCCAAATAGTATTTTCGGTGATAATTCCGCCAACATAAACATAATTATCATTTATTGAAGTTTCAGATATTCTACTATAATTCGCTATGGCAGATGTTCCTATTTTATTTTTTATGCTCAAATTATCAGCAAGAAAAGTCTGACAGCCATAAGAAATTGCTGAGGAATTTAGGGGTTGGTAATTTCCATTTTCAGGATCAGTTAGTTGAGGATTTTCACCAATGATGTTATTGAATGGAGGCAACACGGCTTCCGACCACACAGTGGGTGCAGTTCAACCGTATTCTCACAATAATCCAAAATGTAATAATGGGTTGGAGTTACTTTGTTCATCACTAAAAAATGACCAATTATCTAACACAATTGGAGTTCCATAAAAACCATTTTGAACACTAAATGAATAATTCATCCCAGTTGGAAGCCATTCTGTAGGCATTCCTGTAGTATATACAAAATCATCTCCTGTACAAATAGCATCAATTACAAGATTTCTTTCAATAATAATACCATCACCGCTACCTTGTAGTCGAATCCCATAATCATGAGGTTGATAAAAAGTGACATATCGAATACTTCCAACTGGTTGAGCTTGAATACCTTCAACATTGATTCCTCTAAATCTTACATTTCCATTCAAAATAATACAATCTTCGATTTCAAGGATATTTTCGCAATATGAAATAGAAATTTGTTCGCCTTTTAAATCAAGAATTGCTCCATTTCCAATAATCTTAACATTTAATCCTTCCGAGCCTTCAAGTAAATAATCCTCATTATTAAAAGTTTTTCCAATATGCAATCCGCCTGTATATATTTCTCCTGTTTGCAATTCAATATATTTATGAAATTCGCCAGAAGCAGGGGCAGAGTCATAAATTTCTTTTAAGGAAATAGCATTTACAGGAAGCATAAAAAGAAAAAAACTTATCACAACAATCCAATTTACTAAAATCTTTTTCATAGTATTTTTTTTCAACCCTCAAAAATGGTTGAATCACTTAATTTGTAAACAAATCAAAGATATTCCCAAGAAGACTTGTTTCTGTTTTATAAAGTTCTATAAATTTACATTGAGTACAAGTAACTGTAGTAAATTTTTTATTTTGGACATCAAATATTTTAGACAAACCGCCACCGGTTGCAGCAAATTGATCAGTTTCATAACTCCTATTTCCACATTTAGGACATACCCATGTGTTTTCCATTTTTTCTCCTTTGAAGCCACTGAACTGTGACAAAAATCTTTATTTGACTTTATTCATTACTTCTTTATTGAGACAAAATATCATAAATCTAAGGATCTTCACGATTTATTCGCCTTCAAAGAAATAAGAATTCTTTGTCAATTTGCACA
>JAOZMQ010000137.1 GCA_029934195.1 Candidatus Cloacimonadota bacterium
CAACGCTAACGCATTGGGCTACATAGATATCGCTTCTATGAAGCTGAAAAACAAAGAATTTCCTAATTAATCTTTTCTTCATGATCATCATTTTCTTCATTGTAAAAAAGGATAAGCCACGGATTTAAGAAAATAAATACTATAAGATTTCAATAAGAATTTCAGAACCCCTGACCTCATAGATATTTTTTCAAACTTGACTTAACACTATTATTGTTTGTTTTTTCTGTTTTCTCAATAAAAAAACAGGTAATAAATTTTACTTTATTACCTGTATCAAAGTTTCCTATCTCTTAATTATCTTGAAATCAATCATATAAATCATCAGATAACATTTCATTTTTTTGAGCAGAAATAATCGTTGAATGAATTCCTGCAAGTTTGCTAACTGCATTCACTGGACATACTTCAACGCAATTACCACATTTTACACAATCTGATTGGAAAATTTCATATTTTTCAGTCCGACTACCTGAAATACAATTTACTGGACATTTTCGAGCACACAGAGAACAACCAATACATTTATCTTTTTCAATTTCAAAATGTAGTAAATCGTTACATATTTTTGCTGGACAACTTTTCTGATTAATATGAGCTTCATATTCATTACGGAAATATCTAATTGTGCTAAGAACCGGATTAGGAGCTGTTTGACCTAAACCACAAAGAGAAAGAGATTTGATTTCATTCCCAAGACTTTCTAATTTTTCAATATCACCTTCTTCACCATGTCCGGATGTAATTCTTTCAAGAATTTCATACATTACTTTTAAGCCAAGTCGGCAAGGAGCACATTTTCCACAAGACTCTTCGACAGAGAATTCCAGAAAGAATTTTGCTACATTTACCATACATTTACTATCATCCATTACAATAACGCCACCGGATCCCATCATTGATCCTTTTTCACTCAATGATTCATAATCAATACTTACATCAAGATGATCACTTGTAAGGCATCCACCTGATGGACCACCAAGTTGGACTGCTTTAAATTTTTTGTCTCCAACAATTCCACCACCAACTTCAAAAATAAGATCTTTCAAAGAGATTCCCATAGGAACTTCCACAAGACCAGTATTTTTTACATCTCCTGTAAGAGCAAAAACTTTAGTACCTTTACTTTTTTCTGTACCATAAGAAGCAAACCAATCAGCTCCTTTACGGAAAATAGTTGATAGATTTCCAAGTGTTTCAACATTATTTACAAGAGTTGGTTGTCCCCAAAGTCCTTTTATAGCTGGGAAAGGAGGTTTCTGTACAGGTTGTCCTCTTTTTCCTTCAATAGAAGCGATTAAAGCAGTTTCTTCTCCACAGACAAAAGCACCTGCACCAGTTCTAACTTCTGCATCAAAACAAAATTTTGATCCAAAAATATTATCTCCAAGAATCCCAAATTCTTTAGCATCTTTAATTGCTTTTTTGATTCTTTCTATTGCGAGTGGGTATTCTGCTCGAATATAAAAGAATCCTTTACTTGCTCCCACACTATAAGCAGCAAGTGCCATTCCTTCAAGAATACGATGAGGATCTCCTTCGAGAAGCGATCTATCCATAAATGCTCCCGGATCACCTTCATCGCCATTGCAGATAACATATTTTGATGTCCCACTGGCATTCAATACAAATTCCCATTTCAGCCCTGTGGGAAAACCTCCACCACCTCGACCACGCAAACCGGAATTCTTTATCAAAGAAACACATTCTTCAGGTGTTTTTTCTGCAACAGCAACTCCTAAAGCTTCATACCCGCTAAGAGCAATATATTCTTCGATACTTTCGGGATCAACAAAACCGCAATTTTCCAGAGCAACTTTTACTTGTCTTTTATAGAATGGAATTTCTTTTTTTGTGGCATAAGTTTTTTGTTCACCTTCAGATAGCATTAGTCGTTTTACCGGGCGACCTTTTAAAAAATGTTCTTCAACAATCTCAAGTGCATCATCTACAGTTACTTTTTTATAAAAAGTTCCTTCGGGATATACAAGTAAAACAGGACCAAAATCGCAAGGTCCCATACAACCGGTCTCAATGATATTTACTTCATGAGCCATATCCTTTTCTTCTAAAATCTCTTTTAGTCTTTTCTTAATTTTTAATGAACCTGCCGAAATACAACCGGAGCCACAACAGATTAAAAGATCTATTCTTTTATGAACCATTACTCCTCCTAATAATTAATCCGTTGCTACGACAAAATCGTCAACGACTATTCCATTTACAATATGTTCAGCAACAACTTTACGTACTTTTTCTGGAGTCATATATCCATAAGTAATTGTAGTCTTTCCGGCTTCAATAATATCGACAACAGGTTCCATTGAGGAAAGACCTTTTTCACCAGTTTGGGTAACAACAACATCGTTCATTTCTCTTTTTGCAATTTCATCAAGGAAAGTTTTCATCACTTCTCTTGCACCCATTGCGATTCCTGAAGTTCCCATTCCAACAACAACTTTAATACGACTTGTCGAGTTACGTAATTTCATATTCTCTTGAGCTTTTTCACGAATTTTTCTTAGTTCTGCTAAAGTTTTCATTAAACTTCCTCCATGTATGTGTTTTTAATACCTTCTTTAATCATTTCATCTATAAATGTTATTACATCGGGATAATTTATTGGAACATCTCCCAATTCTTTTTTTATGTCACAAGTATCTAAAATAAATTCTTTTTTAGAAGAATTTTCCTTTCGTATTAATTCAATGTGAAAATCAACTTCTGTATGACCAATAATTGACCCAAGAAATGTATCACCGATTTTGCCAATGGGCATTCTATCAATATGATTATAGGAAAAAAAAGCTACTAATTCAGTACCTTTATTGATTTCACTTTTGATGGTTAGCTTTCCATCGCAAACTTCTGCATTTTGCTTAAACAATGGAATACCTAATCCAACCTTTTTTTTTCTTTTTGATTTGGTTGTAAAAAATGGATTTTGTGCTTCGAGAATTAAATCATCACTCATTCCAGATCCATCGTCCTTGACACAAATCTGCAATTTATTCTTCAAAACATCTACTTCAATTTTTATCCATAAATTTTTACATCCGGCTCTGACAGAATTTTCAATTACATCCAAAACATGCAGTGATAAATCTTGCAATTTATTAATCCAAACAAGAGTTAATTATTTCTTTTACTTTGTCTCTGCTTTCAATACGACCATAAGTTTCATCACCAATAACCAAAACAGGAGCAAGAGAACATGCTCCAACGCATCGAACTGAAGTCAAAGTAAACTTTTTATCGCGAGTCGTTTCTCCGAGTTTAATATTCAGCTCTTCTTCAAGCATCTGAACAAGCCTTGAAGCACCTTTAACATAACAAGCTGTTCCGGTACAAACATTGATAACATATTTACCACGAGGTTTCATTGAGAAGAAATTGTAAAATGTTACAACACCGTAAATCAAGCTACTAGGAATATTGAGTTCCTCTGCTATAAATTCTTGGACTTCAATAGGTAGATAACCAAAAATCTCCTGTGCTTTATGCAAAATTTCAATAGTTGGATCTCTCATGTTTTTCTTTTCTTCGATGACTATTTTAAGTTTTTCAAAGAGAACATTATTAGCTTCTGGGTAATTATTAGACATATTAACTCCTTAAATAATTATACTGTGATTCTTTTTTTGACGCAATAAACAATAATTATTCACAAAAAACAATTAACTTCACGTAAATTTTTAAAATGATAAGATTTTGTCCAGTATTAACTTTTCAATTTTCTACCATCAATATTGAGGCAAGCTTTTCTAATTTCTGTAACAGTAGGTTCAGCAAGATAAAACTCTGTAAAACCAGAACCTATATCTTTTAAATAGTGAGCATCAGAATTACGAATAAAAGCAATATTGTCTAATAATTTGTTAGAAATCTGAATCTGTTTTTTATCGCTTTTTGCTGTAATTCCAAGTGCAATGAAATCAATATATGAAGGAAAAATCCCCAATTGTGACAATAAACTAAACGATGGTGAATGAAAATGTGCCGGGAAAAAAAATCCTTGAAAATTTTCAATATATTCAATAGTTTCTTCAAGAGTCCAAATAACAGAATTTAGAAGAGCTTTTTCTTCAAATCCAATAATATTTTCATCTGTATCAATAATAACCTGATCACCGAAATAATCCGGATCATTTTTAATTGGCAATAAAGCTTTATACAAAATATCATTAAATTTTAAAGCGTTTGTAGGAGAATCGAATAATGCAATAATATGAATTTCTTCAGATGTTTGAATCTCTGTACCAAAAATCAAAGTTATATTATTTTGCGAAGCTATTTGCTGATAAGTTTCGCAGTTCAATAAAGAATTGTGATCGGTTATTGCAATAATATTAAGATGTTCTTCAATTGCCCTACTAATGACATTATGAGGGGACATTTCAAGATCCCCACAAGGAGAAAGTACTGAGTGAATATGCAAATCAGCTTTAAACCATTGTAGTTTCTGCATTGTTTTCCTCATTTTATTGAAAATTTTTAGTTTTTTGCTTTTAATTTTTTAGCTTTTCTTAGTCAAGTATTTAAATCACAAATCTTGGATTCCCCCGAAATTTTTCAAAATAGTTTCAACTGTCTAAAAAGATTTTACAGGTTGAGGAATTTAATAAACAATCTGGCAGATTGTTCTACATATCGCAATTTGCTTTTGTCTTTCTGTAATTTACAAATTATAAGAGTCTCATATAAATGCAAGCTTTCCCTCGAATTTAATACAATTTATTTCCTTTAGTATGAATGAATTAACTTATGTGATTTTTAAAATTTCGGGGGATGCATGTTTAAATCATAAATTTATGGATACTTCAAAATCTAAGAATATTTCTTTAGAATGTTATTTACAAATATTCCTTAATTTCACCCTAATATTACAAAAAATATCAAGAAAAGAAAAAAACTATTGCCATATTCATTGTATAATTCATTTTGACTAAAATAGTTAAATAATTAAATTTCATTAACAGATTAAAATAATTAGTTTCTAATCGAAAAGATTTTTTTACTTTGAAGGAAATGAAGTTTTTTGAAGTAAGATAACTGGAAATTGCTTATTTTTATGTAGCTACTCTGTAGCTTTCTTCTCTTTTTATCTTTATCCAACGCTTAACGCATTGGATTACAAAGGTGTCGCTTCTAAGCAGATAGAATTAAATATTTTTCCAATTAATCTTTTGTTGATTTATTACAAATATATTAGTCAAATTAAAATAAAAAAATGATAACAAATGATCAAAACTAAATTTATTTGGAGGATAAAATGTTTTCAGGAATTAAAAGATCTATTAGTATGAAAGTAATGCTTAGTTTACTTGTCACAATTTTATTAGTTATGACAATTAGTGGAATTATTAGCTATCAAAGTGCTAAGTCGGAAAAAGTATGTTTACTAAATGATGTATTGGAGTTTAGTTCACAAAGATTAGTTGTTAACTTGCGAGATCCCTTGTGGAATATGAACGAAGAATTGGTAAAAACAATTGTTGAATTAGAGATGGCAAATGAGAATGTTTTTGTTGTAATAATTAAAGATGATTCAGGTAATATTCTTAACCGTTTTTGGAAAGATTCAAATGATAATTGGAAAATAAAAACTGAAGAAAAGATACCATTTGATCTCAAAAAGACAAGTTATTCAAAAAAGACTCTTAAAATTGTAAAAGAAGAAACATCATTAGGTATCTTAGAAGTTTATAGCACCGGATATTTCTTAAAGCGTCAACTGAACAGCTTGCTGTATCAAACAATAATTCAAATTATTCTAATTAATATCATCTCTCTATCTATACTATTTTTCTTTATTCGATTCACTGTCCTCAAGCCACTCAATCATATACTTTTTATGGTTAAAGATATTGCAGAGGGTGAAGGAGATTTAACAAAAAGAATTAATAATAATGCTGAAGATGAAATTGGAGAATTAGCAGGATGGTTTGATACTTTTCTTGATAAGCTTCAAGAAATTATTCGAGTCATCGCAAAATTAAATAGTCAGCTTGTCTCAGCTTCTTCTGTTTTATCTCTTACTTCAGATGAAATGGCTACAAGTGCAGAAAATATGAATACTCAATTAGAATCTGTTTATATTACATCAGGAGAAATTAGTAGTAACACAAATGTCATTGCTTCTGCGAGCGAAGAAGCATCTTCAAATATTAATTCTGTAGCTGGTGCTGTGGATGGAATGTCAACAAATGTTACTTCGGTAGCAACAACCACTAATCAGGTATCGCAAAATCTTAATGAAGTAGTTGATAGAATTAATGAGTTGACTAATAACATTCAAAATGCTCAAGATTCTTCAGAAGATTTACTTGGAGAAGTCAATACTGTAAGTACTGCAATTGAAGAAATGAATTCAACTTTAACAGAGATTTCTAAAAATACTCAAAATGCCAGCAATATTTCAGCACAAGCTCTTGATAAAGCAAACCTTACCAATAAACAAGTGATCGATTTACAAAATACTGCAATTGCTGTGGGAAAAATTGTAAACACAATCAGTGCAATTGCTGATCAAACAAATATGTTGGCATTAAATGCTACAATTGAAGCTGCCGGTGCGGGAGATGCCGGAAAAGGATTTGCTGTTGTTGCAAACGAAGTAAAAGAACTTGCTAAACAAACCCAAGAAGCAACAGAAAATGTCGCAAAACAAGTTCACGAAATGCAAGAAGCAACCAGTAATTCAGTAATTTCCATTAAAGATATTTCTCTGATTATTGAAGATTTGAATGGAATTAATACATCTATTGCAGCAACTATTGAAGAACAATCAGTAACTACAAATGAGATAGCTCATTCTATGGCAAGAATGTCCAATTCGGCTTCAGATGTAAATCAAGGTGCTACGAATGTAAAAATAATGGCAGATGAAATTCTTTCCAATGCTACTAATGCAGGAACAGCTGCTCAAGAGATGGCAACAAATATGCAAGAAGTATCAAACTCTGCAAATGAAATATCACGAAATACAGAAGAAGTTAGTATTGGATTTGGAGAGATTGCACATAATACTTTAGAGATCACTAATGGAATAACGAATGTAACTTCAAACATTTCAGAAATATCATCAATTTCACTTGAAACATCAAGTAATGCTAAAGAAGTAAACGATGAAGCAAAGAAATTATCTCTTTTAGCAAATGACCTTTCTTCTCAAATAAATAAATTCAAAATTGATTAGCCAAAATGGACAAATCAGAAAAAAAGAATTTCCATAAAAAAATCCAATTATGAAGAAATTGTTTTGCAAACAAAAACAAGAATATTAGAGATAAGATACTAATAATTTCTTAACGATAGAGCCAAATCATGATTTAGAAACTATTTTTCTAAAAACGATTTGGCTCTTTTTTTCGATTAACATTCTCAAAAAATTCATCTCATCAGAGAAAAAAGATTACAAAAAAAGAACATTTCTTGACTATAAATGCTAAAAAAGATTTCAGTATTTAATATCTGAATGAAAAAGGACTTTTTAACCACAAAGGAAATGAAGTTAATGAAGAAAGATTAATTGAAAAATTATTTATTTTCCAGCTTCATAGAAGCGACATATTTGTAGCCCAATGCGTTAGCGTTGGGTAAAAGGAATGCAGATTTACCAAGCTACAGAGTAGCGACATCAAAAAGGACAATACAAAAATTGATAAG
>JAOZMQ010000138.1:0-3071 GCA_029934195.1 Candidatus Cloacimonadota bacterium
TATTGTAAAGAAGAAAATTTATTAAATCTAATTGCTACTTAGTATCTGAACGAAACTAACTTTTTCTAAATTTTCTTTTTTTGTCGCTACTCTGTAGCTTAGTTCTCTTTTTTCTCTACCCAACGCTAACGCATTGGACTACAAAGATGTCGCTTCTATGAAGCTGAAAAATAAATAATTTCCCAATTAATCTCTCTTCATTAACTTCTGTTCTTCACGGTTAAAAAGTCCTTTTTCGTTCTGGCACTATTTAATCCTTAATTTCTTTTGCTCCAAAATATTTTAACGTCGATGGGTGCAAGGGGAAAATATTATCCACAAAACACTATGGCTTCAAATGAAGAGATAGCTCCCATTTTCAGTAGGTTTTATGATTTTCTACACTTTGACGAAACCTAAAATAAAAAAAGAAATCTATCGCATTAATAGGCAAAGAATTGAATAGCCCAACACAGTATCCAAAGATAAATAATTTTCCCCGAAATAGAGGTTAGTTTTGATTAGCACTTACTAAAATTTGTTACATTAAATATTGACACACACAAAAAACTTTTTTTATAGGTATAAACATTGCAATTAATATAAAAAAAAATAAGGAAAGAAAAATGAAAAAAACAATTTTGCTCTTATTATTAGCAAGTCTTTTTTGTTTGCTTAATGCTGAAAAAGATTTTGATCGTCAATCTGCAACAGAAAAATGGATGAAAGACAATCCGAATTCTCTTCCACATTGGTTAACCCCGGAAGAGGAATTATTGAAAGAAGAATTTAATAGAAATTTCTATCCAACTGATCCACCTTTTGGACCAATTCGCCAAGTGGCTGAATTTGAATCAATGAAAGGTGTTCTAATTTCTTACCCTCTTGGAATTCCGTATGAATTAGTAGCGGAAATGTCTGAAATTGTATTAGTTACAACTATAGTTTCCAGTAGTTATATTCAAACACAAGCTGAAACAAATTACCAAAATAATGGAGTTAATCTCAATAATTGCAATTTCCTCATTGCTCCACATGATTCTCATTGGACAAGGGATTACGGTCCTTGGTTTGTCTTTGATGGTAACAATGATCTCGGTGTTGTGAACTTTATCTACAATCGTCCACGCCCAAATGATAATGACATTCCAATAGAATATGCTGATTTTGCCAACCTTGAGTTATATGGAATGAGTTTAATTCAAACTGGTGGAAATTATATGTGTGATGGTATGGGTGCAGCTGTTTCAACAGATCTTGTTTTGGAAGAAAATCCAAGTATGACTCAACAACAAATAGATGATATTCTTGAAGAATATTGTGGCATCACAAATTATCATGTCACCCTTGATCCTCTTGATGACTATATAAAACATGTTGATTGTTGGGGAAAATATCTTGATGTCGATAAAATATTGATTAGTGAAGTTCCTGAAACAGATTATCGATATGAAGATTTTGAAGCAGTTGCGAATTACTTTGCTACAACAAATTCCTCTTATGGAACTCCTTATGAAGTCTATCGAGCGTTCGCTCCGGGAGGAAATCCGCCAACTCCATATTCAAATTCATTGATTCTCAATGACCATGTATTTGTAGCTTTGACTGGAAGTCAACATGACGCTGCTGCAATCGCATCTTATGAAGAAGCGATGCCCGGTTATACAATTGTTGGAATCAATTATGGAAGCTGGTACGATACAGATGCACTACATTGCCGAACCCATGAACTTGCAGATCCACAAATGCTGTACATTAGACACACCCCAATTAATGGAGCTCAAAATGCCGGTGAAGATATAGAAATTAATGCTTACATTCACGCAAATAGCGGGGAACAACTTATTGCAGATTCAATTCTATTACATTATAAAGATGAAAATAGCTCTGAATTCTCTTCTGTAATAATGGAAAATTTAAACGGAGATTTTTATCGTGGTTATATTCCACCGCAAGACGAATTTGTAGAAGTTTCTTACTTTATCTCTGCTGAAGATATGATTGGAAAATCAAATAATCATCCTTATATTGGAGAAGCAGATCCACATACATTTATGACTAATGAAGTTCTTGGACTCAGATATGGTGATGTAGATGATAATACTCAAATTCAAGCTTTTGATGCTGCAATTACTTTACAATTTACAGTTGGACTTGATCCCATTCCGTCAATTGATCCACTTCCTTGGGAAGATTGGCGTATTGAAACAGCAGATGTTGATGGAAATGATGATGTACAAGCTTTTGATGCTTCTCTCATTCTACAATATGTTGTTGGTGGAATAACTGCATTCCCAGTTGAAGAAAGTGATCTTTATACAGCTCCGGTAGCTGTTGTAAGTGTAAAAGTTGAAAACAATTATCTGATTTTCAATTCAACAGGTGATCTTTTTGGCTTTGAAATTGATATTGAAGAAAATTCAAATGTAAGTTTTGGAACTCCTGAATTTTCAGATGATTTACATGGTGCTTATAATGAAGAAACAGGAAATCTTGCTTTATGCTCGGCAATAGCATTTGATAATAACGAATCTTTTCTCAAGATTCCATTTAGTGCTGATAAATCTCAATCTATTGCTCTTAATTTGACAGTAAATGACGGGCAATCAACCGAATATATTACTCTTGGAACTCTTGATTCAACAGATATTTCTATTGTACAAACTGATTATGTTCTCGGAAACTTTCCAAATCCTTTTAATCCAGAAACAGAAATTAGATTATTAGTAAAGAATGATAATTCACAGGTTTCAGTTAAAATATATAATCTTAAAGGTGAATTTGTGATTAATCTCTTTAGTGGGGAAATGAATAATGGCATAAAAAATATTAAATGGAATGGTAGAGACAATAATGGAAATTCAGTTTCATCAGGAATATATTACTATAAAACTACAATTGAAAATCATTCTTTTGTAAACAAAATGCTTCTTTTGAAATAATCAAAATAATTTGATTTTATAGATTATTGAAGACTAATTCAAGAAATTCTTGAGTTAGTCTTTTTTTTATTGACACCAATATTTCTTTTTACAGAAATGAGGTTTTTAAAAATAAGTGATTGTTTTGGGATTTCTTGAACTCATTAAAGT